>CBIHRE010000349.1:0-5732 GCA_966212385.1 uncultured Akkermansia sp.
CGCCCCCTCCGCCGCCCGCTGGGCCGCCGCTCTCGAAACAGGGGAAGGCATCGACGGCGACCAACGCACCGAACTCGCCACCGAGGCCGCCCTCGCCTGGGCCCGCACTGATTTCAACGCGTCCTACGCGTGGGCCACCGCCCTCCGCCCCGACCTCGCGCGCCATATCGGCGGCAGCTTGCTCGCCCGCCTCGTCCTCACCGACTCCGATCACGCGCTCGCCCTCGCCCGCGCCGGCGACCTCGCCTACTTCAACGCCGTCCGGCCCAAGATTTTCGAAGCATGGCTCGACCGCGACCCCGCCGCCGCTTTCCAAAACCTGGGCGCCGAAATGTTCACCACCCCCGGCGACCGCGCCAGCCTTCCCCGCCACCTCGCCCGCTGGGCCTGGCGCGATCCGCAGGCCGCTCTCGCCTGGCTCGACACCCAAGCTCCCGGCGAACCCTACCAGCGCGGCAACCAGCTCAGTTCGCTCATCAGCGAGTTCGCCGACGGAAATCCACCGCCCGATTTCAACGCCTTCGCCGCCGCGCTTACATCTCGTGCCGCATCGGGCTTTGGCCGCAACCGTCTCGAGATGTTTCTTCGCTCTTGGATGGAGCACGACAGCTCCTCCGCCCTCCGATGGCTCGACACCTTGCCGGACGCGGCGTTGCGCGAGGAAATCGTCCGCGAGTCCATGCTCCACGCGGCCTACGACAAACCGCGGGACCTCCTTACGCTCGCCCGCCGCCTGCCCGCCGATGCGAAGCGCGCTCAATCCATCGACAATATCCTCGGCGACTGGAGCCGGCGAGCCCCCGACGAAGCCCTCGCCTGGCTCGATAGCCCGGAGGGTGCCGAACTGGCCGGCCCCGAAACCATCCAAGTGGTCCGCATCGGCGCACTCGCCCGCAAAGATCCCGCCGCCGCCCTCGCCACCTGGAATGCCATCGGCTCCGAAGACGCCCGCCGAGGCATCGCGCCCGCCCTCGCCCGTGCATGGGCTTCGACCGAACCGGCCGCCGCCGCCGCCTGGCTCTTCGCCCAGATCCCCGAAGGCCCGAACTTCAGCGACCCGGAAACCTATCATTCGCTCAGCCCGGGGGAGCGCGACGCCTACCTCAAGCGCATGCATCCCTACTCAGCGTATCCACATGCTTACGACACGATCAGCGCCGCATGGATCGCCCGAGACCCCGGCGGCTTCGTCGACTGGGCGCAGAGCCTTCCATCCTCGGTCCGACAACGGAGCGCGCTTCACAGCCTTTCCTGGGAGGCGGCCAGGCAGGCCAACGCCGACCAACCCGATCCGACAGAGCGTCTCGCCTTGATCGCCACGCTTCGCGATCCCGACCTGCGCGGATCGCTGATGCGCGACTACCTTCGCGACTGGCATCGGTTCGACCAAAACGCCGCCCGCCGCTGGGCGGCGGAGCACCAGGCCGAATCACTTCTCCAGGGAGAATAAAAGCCGCCCGCGAAATCCCGCGCCTCCCCGCTCATGCCCCGCCCACGCCATCCCGCTCTCCTCGGTCTCGCTCTCGGCGCCCTCCTCGGCGGCGCGGTCGGAACGCTCCTTTTTCGCGAAGCGACTCGTGTCGGCTTCGAGCCCGGAAGCGCCACGACAAGCCACGCGGAAATCTCCGCCTGGTCTTGGCGGGACTCCGTCCCGCCGCCCCGCTTGACCGACGCCTCGCACGCGGATGCCGCGCTCGCCGCCTGGCTCGCCCTCCGCGCAGACGATGGCGGCCCGGTCGGCTTCGCCACCCGCGCCGCCGCCCTCCGGGCCTTGTTGCTCCGCCTTCCCCCGGCATCCTTCGCGCGTCTCCTCAACCTCGTTTCCACCGACAAGGATCTCCGCGATGCCGACGCCCTCCTCGACATCGCCTTCCGCGCATGGATCGAGCTCGACCCCGCCGCGGCGGCACGCTGGGCCGTCGATCGCCGCGAATTTCAACATCTCCTCGGTGCCGCCATTGACGCATGGAGCGCCATCGATCCCCGCGCCGCCGCCACCTGGGTCTGCCTGATTCCCGACGAAAAACAGGCCTCCGGCCTTGCTTATTTTATTCTGCCCGCGCTCGCCGAGAACGACGCCTCCGCCGCCGTCGCGCTCGCCACTTCCCGAGGGGAGAGTTTTCGCCAGAGGGTCCTTCCCGGAGTCTTGGCCGTGCTCGCGCGACACGATCCCGCCGCCACCGTGCGGACCTACGGCCCGGCGGTCTGGAATGGCGGCAAAGGATTCTTCCAAATCCAAAAATCGCTGGGCGCCTGGGCCGACCGCGATCCCGCCGCCGTCATCGCATGGGTCCTTGCCCAACCGGCCCCGGACTACGACCCCACCGGGCAACTCAGTTACATCGCGGTCAAACCCGCGAACCGCGCCGCCCTCGCCCAGGCGATGCTGGACGCGCCAGGCCTCGCACGCCGCCAAGAGACGATCGGAAACCTTTTGGCCGACTGGGCCGCCGACGACTCCAAAGCCGCCCTCGCCTGGCTCTCTCAACTGCCAAACACCCACCTTCGCGCCGCCCTGATCGAACGCGCGCTCGGCGGCAACTTCGCCAACGGCCTGCCCGACCGGCAACTTCCCTTGGCCTTGGCGCTGCCCGGAGGCGAAAACCGCCGATACCGCCTGGCCGCCATCTTGGAAAAATGGACGCGAAACGCCCCGACCAACGCGCTACGCTGGCTCGAAGCCCACGCCCAAGACGCCGACGTGGCCGCCGCCGCCCCGTCCATCCAAGCCGCCATCGTGGGAGCGATCGCACGCGACGATCCGGCCTCCGCCATCGCCGAGTGGCAAAAGCTCCCCGCAGGCGAAGCGAAGGCCCGATCCGCCTCCGCGCTCGTCGCCGAATGGGGCCAGAGCGATCCGGGCGCCGCGCTTCGGTGGCAAACGACCCAAGCCTGGCCCTTTCGCACGGATGCTCCTTGGCGAGAGATGATCTTCCAGTGGGCACGGCAGGACGCCGGCGCGGCCCTGCGTTGGGCCGAATCGCTCGACGGCGAAACACGCCGCCACGCCCTCGCCGCGCTGACCACGGACGGCGCCGGCAACCAAACCCCGTCCACCGCCACGCTCGATCTCTACGCGCAGATCAAGGACCCCGCGCTCCGCGCCGAATTCGTCGCCCCCCACGTCCGCGACTGGCTCGCCAAAGACCGCCCCGCCGCGAAGGCCTGGATCGAAAAATCCGACGCCCTCAGCCCCGAGCAGGCTGCCGCCCTCCTCGAAGCGCCTTGAACCTGGCACCGTGAGTTTCTTCCGACGGACTTGTCTATCCCTGCGATGAGACATCCCGCCGCACCCGCTCCCTCGCACACCAAGTCTGCACGTGCTGCGCTCGTCGCCATTCTCGTCCTGATCGCCTCCGTGGCACCTTTTCCCGCCTGGGCGGAATCCGCTCAGCCCGCTCTGACGCGTTTCCAGCCCGAGACCTATCTCAGCCACATCCCGGAAACCAACCCCTACCGCCCCGTCCTCCATTCGCTGCTCGCCGCATCGCCCGAGACGCAGTCCGCACTCGAGGCCTATTTCCCCGTCGAGAAGCACTCCGTTTCCTCCGGCACGCTCACGCCCGACCAACAAGCCTTCGCCCTAGAACTCGCCGCCTCGCTCGTCCATGCCGCCACCGCACCCGCCGTCGGCTCCGGCGACTGGCCCCTCCAGCCCGACCCCAAAGCGCCCGAAGAGCTCTTCTCCGGCATCCTCCCCGAGATCGGCCCGCTCAAGCGCCTCTCCGCCATCGCGCTGAAAAGCGCCGACGCCCTGCCCGCCGACCAGGCCATACCGATCTACGCCGCCGTCGCCCAGATGTCGCGCCAACAGCGCCAAGGCCTGTTTCTCATCCAACAACTCGTCGGGAGTCGGATGGAGGACGACGCCATCGCCGCCGCCTCCCGCCGCCTTGGCGAGCTCGACCCCACCGCGCTCCGCGCCCTCGCCCAAGCCTGGGGCGGACTCATGCCCATTCCCGATCCGCGCCGAGCATTGGAAAACGAGCGCGACGTCGGCTTCACCTACATCGTCGAATCCATCCTCCGCCCCGCCCTGCGCGAACTCCTCGGCGAAAACCCGCCCGAGCAAGACGCCGACACGACCACCTCCTTCACCCGCGACCTTCGCCTCAGCGGACTGATCGACCACGGCGACGGCGAACTTGCCGTCTGTCTGGAAAACACCGCGACCAAGGAAACCTTCTCCGTCTCCTCGCGGCATCCTGCGCACGACATCCGGCTTGAGCGAATCGATTTCGAACGCCGCGAGGCGATCATCCGGCGCGGTCGACGCCAGGCGCTCATCCAGCTCGAGGCGAAAACGATCACCGAGATCGGCTTCGCTCCGGCGCCCGCTGCCGTGAAATCGCTGGACGGCATCCTCGGGCTCTTCCGCGACAAACCCGACGCGGAAAAACGCCGCGCCGAGTGGCTGGCGAAAGTCCGCGCCCATCCCGGAGGTATTGAAGGCTACTTGTCCGATCTGTTCGCGGCCAACGACGCCTACTATGAGCGCGCCTTCGCCTCCGCCCGCTCGGTCAAGGCATCCTCCTCGCCGCCCCCGCGCCCGCCCGATGATCCCGTGCTGAACGCCATTACCCCGACCGTGAGGAACTTCCTGCGCGGCCAGGAAGGCGCGCGCCTCCACGCCGCGATGTTTCAGGCCGCCATCCGGCACCGACTAAACGAAAGCGGCGGCGCCGCCGCGCCGATTCCCTCGGACCCTTGGTCCGAAAACAAGGAACCCTTCGCGCGCGAAGTCCTTCCCGGCGGCGCCATCCGGCTCCGCTCGCGCTACGATACGCGCGACGGCCAGCCGGTCTCCTTCGAGTTCGGCGCCGTCCCCTCGCCCGCCTCCGCTCCCGCTGCGAACCCCGCCGCTCCCGCGCCCTGATTATTTTTCCAAAACGCGAAGGATTCGACGCGGAGCGGCGTGTATCGGATAAAGGCCCGATCAACGGCGCCCCATTTACCCATGCATCTCGCCCATCCCACGCACGCACGTCGCCTCGCCTTCGTTCTCGCCGCGCTCCCCGTCTTCGCCCTTGCGCAAACGCCTGCACCAAACGTCGCCCCCTCCGCCGACAGGAGGCCACGGGGGGTCATCATCGCGGAGGCGGCCAAAGTCCTCGAAGATGAAGAGAAAATCGCCGAGGCCACCATGCCACGCTTCGATATCGATTTTCCCGGCGGCACGCCCTCCGACCTCGTGGCCGCCATCGAGAAAGCATCCGGGCAGCAACTAAATGTCATCATCCCCGCCGAATACGCGCAGCTCCCGCTACCCTCGCTGCGTCTCAAGAACATCAATGTTCCCCGCCTTTTCAAGGCCTTCGGAGAGGCCACCCAGAAAAATTACTGGGCGGGCAACGTGGTAAGGGGCTCCGCGCTTAATTTTGTCACCAAAGACGAGCGCGTCTCCCCCTCGTCCATCTGGAATTTCCGAGCCGAAGGCATCACGCCGCTCGCCACCATCACCCGCTTCTTCTCCCTCGCCCCCTATCTGCGCCAAGACATCACCGTCGACGACATCACCACCGCCATCCGCACCGGCTGGGAACTGCGCGGCGTAAAAGAAGCACCGACCCTGAAATTCCACGAGGAAACCCAGCTCCTCATCGCCGTCGGCCAGCCCGAGGAACTCGCGATGATCAACGACGTGCTCGAGGTGCTGACCAAAACCATCGTCGTCCGCGAAAACGCCGCCGCCGCGAAGCACTGAGTCCGCCACGCCCGTAATTTTAACCGGC
>CBIHRE010000350.1:0-5712 GCA_966212385.1 uncultured Akkermansia sp.
TTCTGCTTCAGCGTGGTGGCGACGAGGAAGAAAATGATGATGACGAGCATGCAGTCGATCATCGGGATCAGGTTGATCTCGAAGGGTTCGTCCTCGGGTTTTCGGATGCGCATGGGCGTGCCTCCGTGCTTTTAATTTTTGCGCATCAGCCACTCGGAGAGCAGGCTGGTGACGCGTTCTTCGAGCAAGACGCCGTAGGTCGCGGTGCGGTGCTTGAAGTAGTGGTAGGCGGCGAGGAAGGGGATCGCGATGGCCAGGCCGAGGCCGGTGGTGACGAGGGCTTCCGAGATGCCGTCGGCGAGTTCGGCGGCGTTGCCGAGGGAGCCGGCGAGCGCGACGTTTTCGAAGGTGGTGATCATGCCGAGGATCATGCCGAGCAGGCCGAGCAGAGGCTCGAGGGTGGCGATGATGCCGAGCGGGTAGGCGCGCTGGTTGTGCTCCGCGAGCTCGCGAGAGACGATGTCGCCGCAAATCTCGGAAACCTCGAGCATGGGCGAGGTGCGGTTGCGGGCGATGAACGAGATCGCTCGGGCGAGGGTGCTGGGGCGGTTTTCGCCGAGTTTCTCCAGCTCGGCGAAACGGCCCTCGCGCCAGAGCTTGCGAGCCTCGTCGGCGAGGCCGTCGGGAACGAGATTGGCGCGGCGGAGACGGAGAAGCCGCTCGATGGCGAAGCCGGCGCCGAAGACGGAGAGGCCGAGCTGCACGAGGGCGGTGTTGCCGCCGTGTTTGAGGCGCTCGCCCCAGCTGGTGGCGTGGGCGGGAGGCGGCGGAAGATCGCCGGCGGGATTTTGGGCGAAGGCAAACTGGACTCCGCCGAGGATCGCGGCGGCGAGAAGGAGGACGCGGAACAGAGGGCGTTTGGTCATGCGAAAGCGGGGCGAGGGACGGGCTCGTTTGGGGCGCCGCGAAAGAAGCGTAGGGGAGGATGGCGCGGGCCGGCGATGTGTTCGCGGAACATCCTCGGCGCGGCAATCCACCCGAGGTCAGACAGTTTAGGCGAAGGGGCGCGCGGGTCGGCCATGGTCGTGATCGAGGCTCTCCATCGCTCTCCGCTCGCCGTGCTGCGCGTTTGCGTGGCTGCGGATCGTCGCGCCAGGATGGCGCCCGATGAGGAGCGCTTTATTTCTATTGGGTGTCGGGACGCTTTGCCTTTCGGGCATCGCAGGGGCGGTGGAGAAACGCGAGGTCGGGGCGAGCGGCGGGGAAGCCGTGGCGTCCGGGGCGGCGAGCTTCGTCGAAAGCTCGGCGGCTCGGCACGGGGACTTGGGCGTGCGTGCGGCCCGGTTTCTCGCGGAGCACATGCCGGAGGCGGATCGCGGCACGGTAAATGCGGCTTTTCTGGCGGAGAACCTGGATCTGGCGCTGCGCGCGCGGAGCGAGTTTCCGTGGGCGAAGGCGGTGCCGGAAGAGGTGTTTTTCAACGATGTCCTGCCCTACGCGGTGCTGGATGAGCCGCGCGATCCGTGGCGAGCGGAGTTTTATGCGATGGCGAAGGAGGTCGTGGCCGGGGCAACGAGCGCGACCGAGGCGGCGCAGGCGCTGAACCGGGAGTTTTTCAAACGCGTCGGCGTTCACTACGACACGGGGCGCAAGCGCGCGAACCAGAGCGCCAAGGAATCGCGAGAGATAGGTCGCGCCACTTGCACGGGGCTGTCGATCATCCTGGTCGAAGCGTGTCGCAGCGTGGGAATTCCTGCGCGGGCGGTGGGCATCGCGAGCTGGCCGCACAAGGCGGGCAACCACACCTGGGTCGAGTTTTGGGACGGTGGCTGGCACTTTCTCGGCGCCGACGAATACGACGCGGAGGGGCCGGATCGCGGCTGGTTCGTGGAGGATGCGCGGCGGGCGAGGGCGGGCGATCCGGCGCATGGGATTTTCGCGAGTGCGTGGCGCGCGGAAGGGACGTGGTTCACGCCGCCTTGGAATCCGGGAATGCGAATCGCGGCGGTGGAGGTGACGGCGCGTTATGCGTCCGCGACCGGGCAGGCGGACGTCGTGGAGGCGGATGGTGCGGGATCGGGCGCGACGGCGGGAAAAGCGGGCGAGGCCTCGGCGCGGGTGGAGTTGTATTTTCGGGTGCGTTCATCGGCCTTGCAGGCGGGGGATGATCGCATGGCGGCGCGGGTGGAGCTGTTTGGCGCCGGAGGCCAAGCCGCGGGCGAAGCGACGACGAAGGCCGGTCGGGCGGATCTCAACGACATGCCTTCACTGCGGGTGGCTGCGGAAGGGCGCTACCGTTGCGTGGTGCGGCGCGGCGAGGCGGCGCGCGAGACGGTGATTTTTGCGGGGAAGGCGTCCTCGCGCACGGTGGACCTGCGCTGGGAAGAACTGGCGCCGTCTTCGCCGGAACTGACGGAGGTCGCGGAGTGGTTGATCAAGGCTCCGGCGGAGCGAGGGCCGGCGCCGGCGATGGCCTTGTCACGGACGCAGGCGGAGGCGGCCTTGGCCCTGCTTTGGGCGGGGCGGCGTGGCGAGATCGAAGCGGAGCGGGCGGCGGAGATGGAGGCGCGGGAGCTGAGGGCGGAGGGAAAGGTGTTGAAGCTGAAAGAAACGGTGTTCGGCGACGCAGCGGCGGGCGGGAGGAGTCTGTGGATTTCGATGCACGGCGGAGGCAACGCGCCCGCCGAGTTGAACGACGGGCAATGGCAAAACCAGAGCCGGCTCTATCGTCTCGACGAAGGGATCTACGTCGCGCCGCGTGCGCCGACCAACACCTGGAATCTTTGGCACGAGCCGCACATCGATCCCTTGTTTGACCGGCTGATCGAGGACTACGTGGCGCTGCGCGGCGTGAATCCGAATCGAGTGTATCTGCTCGGCTACTCGGCGGGCGGCGACGGCGTGTATCAGCTCGCGCCTCGGATGGCGGACCGTTTTGCCGCGGCGGCGATGATGGCGGGACATCCGAACGACTCTTCGCCGCTGGGTTTGCGGAACCTGCCTTTCGCGCTGTTCGTGGGCGAAAGGGACGATGGCTACGGCCGCAACGCGGTCGCGCGGGAATGGCGCGACAAGCTGGATCGCCTTGAACGCGAGGAGGGAAACCAGGGCGGCTACGCGCACTTCGTGCGCATTGTGGCCGGCAAGGGTCACTGGATGGATCGGGAGGACGCGGCGGCCTTGCCGTGGATGGCGGAGCACACGCGGGATCCGTGGCCGAAGCGGGTGGTATGGGAGCAGGGGCATCGAGTCGGGCGACGGTTTTATTGGCTGGCGCTGCCGGACAGTGCGCGGGCAGGTGCGGCGGCGAGGGCGGGGCAGGGGGAGTCGGCGCCGACGCCGGCTCGCGGGGTGCTCGTGCGCGCGGAGGTCGTGGGGCAGCGAGTGCTGATCGAGAGCCGCGATTACCGGAGATTGGTGCTGCGGCTGTCGGATGCGTTGCTGGATCTGGACCGGCCGGTGACGGTGGTGGCGAACGGGCGCACGGTTTTCTCCGGACGGGTGGAGAGGACGGCGGTGGCGCTGGCGGCGTCGCTGGCGGAGCGCGCGGATCCGAGCTCGGCGGCGAGCGCGGTGCTGGAGGTGGAGTTTTGAGATGAGGGCGGAGGGGCAACGCAGCGGGCCGAGGGACCGGCCCGCCCACCTGGGCGGCGTTTTGGGCTGCTATCCAGGTGGACGCGCGGGTCCCTCCGCGCGTGGTTTGGGCGGGCTACTTGGCGTCAGGCGGGCCACTTCCACGGCCAAGCTTCCGCCGTGGCGCAGAGCCCTTTGACGACCGGGTTTTGGCGAATGTAGTGCGCCTTGGCGGTCAACTCTTCCTCGTTGCGGAGACGATGATCGAAGTAGCCGGATTGCCAGCGGACGTCGTGCTGGCGCGCGTGGTAGGTTTTCCACGCGCGGATCGTGTCGGACATGCCGGGTTCACGCGGGAACGAGATCAACGCGTGCAGATGGTCGGGCATAAGCAGGAACAGCCGACAGTGCCAGCGGGCGGTGGTCTGGTAGTGCTCGACCGAGGCGAGTAGCGCTTGGGCGGGGGGCGAGGCAGTGAGACCGGGAGACTCGGCGCGGATGCGGATGTGAAAGACTTCTCCGTCGGGGACCCAGCCGGGAACGGCGTGGTAGAGGCGGCCTTTCATGGGCGGCTGAAGAAGACTGACTGAGGGGCAACGCTGCGGGCCGAGGGACCGGCCCGCCTACCTCGGACAGCGCGCCGAGGGACCGTCGCGCCCACCTGGACAGAAGGTGGACGCGCGGGTCCCTCCGCGCGTGGTTTGGGGCTTAGTTTTGCTTCGACGCCTCGGGCTTCTTCTCGGCTTTGACCGGGAGGGCGCGGGTGGCGATCTCTTGCTTCACGCGGGCGAGGAAGTCGGCGAAGGGGAGCACGCCTTCGTCGCCCTTGGCGCGGGAGCGGACGGAGACGGACTGCACCTCGGCCTCCTTCTGGCCGACGACGAGCATGTAGGGGATTTTGGCGAGCTCGGCGCGGCGGAGCTTGGCGCCGACCTTGTCGGCGTCGCCGTCGAGGGCGACGCGCACGCCGGCTTCACGGAGCTGGTCGTAGATGGCCTTCGCGTAGTCGGCGACCTTGTCGGAGATCGGGGCGATGCGGACCTGCTCGGGGGCGAGCCAGACGGGGAAGTCGCCGGCGAAGTGCTCGATGAGCACGCCGCAGAAACGCTCCATCGAGCCGAAGGGCGCGCGGTGGACCATGACGGGGCGGTGTTTCGCGCCGTCGGCGCCGATGTAGTGGAGGTCGAAACGCACGGGCAGGACGTAGTCGACCTGCACGGTGCCGAGCTGCCACTCGCGGCCGATGACGTCCTTGATGACGAAGTCGATCTTGGGGCCGTAGAAGGCGGCCTCGCCGGGCTCCTCGGTGAAGGGAACGCCGAGGGTGGCGGCGGCCTGGCGGCAGGCGTTTTCGGCGATGTCCCACTTGGCGGGATCGCCGGTGAACTTGTTGCCATCGGGATCGCGGAGACCGACGCGCACGCGGTAGTCGGCCATGCCGAGCGTGGTGAGCACGGTCTTCACAAGGCTGAGGCAGCCGAGCACCTCGGCGGCGACCTGGTCCTCGGTGCAGAAGAGGTGGGCGTCGTCCTGGGTGAAGCCGCGGACACGGGTCATGCCGTTGAGCTCGCCGGACTGTTCCCAGCGGTAGACGGTGCCGAACTCGGCGAGGCGCACGGGGAGGTCGCGGTAGGAGTGCGGCTGCGAGGCGAAGATCTTGATGTGGTGCGGGCAGTTCATCGGCTTCAGGAGGAAGCCGTCGAGCAGCGTAGTCGGATCTTTGATACGGTCTTCGCCGATCACGGTCTTGCCGGCGCGCTCGTTGATGCCGGCGGCGAAGGACGCGGAGACGGCCTCGAGGCGGGCGGTCATTTCGGCGCAGCCGCAGCCTTCGGCGGAGATCTTGGCGAGCTGGTCGGGCTCGATGATGGCGGGGAACTGGGCGTCCTTGTAGTAGGGGAAGTGGCCGGAGGTCTTGTAGAGCGCGAGCTTGCCGATGTGGGGCGTGAAGACCTGCGAGTAACCCTGTTTGCGGAGCTCCTCGGAGATGAAGTTTTGCAGCTCCTGGCGGAGGATGGCGCCCTTCGGGGTCCAGAGGATGAGGCCCTGGCCGACGTCTTCGTCGATGTGGAAGAGTTGGAGGTCCTTGCCCAGCTTGCGGTGGTCGCGGAGCTTGGCCTGCTCCTGGCGCTCGAGGAACTGCGCGAGCTCGTCCTTCGAGGCGAAGGCGGTGCCGTAGATGCGCTGGAGCTGCTTGTT
>CBIHRE010000351.1:0-5702 GCA_966212385.1 uncultured Akkermansia sp.
ATCCCATCGTCTTCACCCCGGACGGTCGCATCGAGAAGGTCGTTCCCACGCACGAGGCCCCGGGCTTTTTGCAGGGCCGAGAGGAGTCCTTGGCGACTCTTTCCTCGCACGCGACCGTGACCGCATCCGGTTCCGCCGATGAAAACTCCCGGCCGGGTTGTGTCGTGGATGACAACTACGCCACCCGCTGGAAGCCCGCGGCCGATGCGAAAGGCGGCTGGCTCCAGCTCGATCTGGGTAAGGCGCAGAAAATCGTCCGCCATCTTATCCGCCCCGAATACGCGTGGAAGCCGGTCCGTTTCCACCTCGAGGCCTCGGTCGACAGCGCCACCTGGGTGACGCTCGCGGACTTCGGCGCCGAGCCGACGAGCGGATCGCCCATTGTGATCGAGAAGCCGGTCGACGCCCGCTACCTCCGTCTCGTTTTCCCTGAAAATGTGAAGGGCGCCGACATCGGTGTCATCGAGTGGAGCGTGCGCTGACGGTCCAGGGGCTGGATAGACAGCCAGGCTTCGTCACAGAGCATTGACGTCCACGGGCAAAGACCGAGGGCGAGCCCCTTGGTCGTGCCCCGTCGCCCGGGCCGACTCCTCGGTCCGGTTTGGCGCTGAAGTGGCCGAGTGGATACAACGTGGAGCGGTTGCGGGCTCACGGGCGGCGGATGATCGGGAGCGGTCGATGTCGGCCGCCGGTCAATAGTTAGAGCGGGAATTGGTTTTATACAGCCGGACGTCCCATGGATAAGCGTCCGGCCGAGGCTGATTCCCCCACGCAGCCTCGCGTCCCCAAACCAGTCCCCAACCCACGCGCTTAGCCACGTCAGACCACCCGGTCTTCCCCCATGAACAAAGTCCTCGGCCAGCTTTTTGCAGACGGCAACAAACTCGGTTTCTCCTACGTCAGCAGTTCCTCGCTGCTCGCTCTCGGCCTCTGCGCCGCACTCACCTCGATCGGGCTCCCCTCGTCGGCCCGGGCGGCCAGCGCCACATGGACAGGCGGTGCGGACGGCCTTCAAACCAACCTGAACGACAACGCCAATTGGAGCACCGGTTCCGCCGCGTTTGTGAGCGGGGATGTCATCACGTTCGACAACGCCACCCCGCTTGGAAAAACCTTGGTCTGGAACGCCCAGCTCGGGCCCGGTTTCGGCGCCACCGACGGTCTGCACGTCAACTACACCGGCACGGGCAACCTGACGCTCGACGGTAATCCGTCCACCGCCTTCTTCGGCATCGGCAACATCACCATCGCGAGCGGCGCGGGCGTGTTCACGCTCGGAGACGGAGCCGCCGGCAGCACCTTGGTTTATCGTGGTGCCAACAACCAAAGCACCTTCACCAACAACAGCGGCAACCGCGCGGTGATCGCCCAGGATATCCTCTGGCGCGCGGGCGGCGGCGCGGCAAAGACCCTGGTGATCGATGGCAGCGGAAATTGGCTGTATAACTCCTCGCTGCGGATCGACGCGACCCAAGGCCAGTCCGGCCTGAGCCTGACCAAAAACGGAACCGGCACTTTGGAGCTCGCCGGCGCGGAAAACTTCGGCGGCAGCGCGGGCAACATCACCCTCAATCAAGGCGCGCTGACGCTTTCCGGAAACGCCTCGCTCGGCACCGGCGGCGCCTACGCCCAGCCCATCGTGCTTAACGGGGGCACCTTCAATTTCGCCAGCTCGGCGACTCAGACGATCTCGGGCGTGATCTCCGGTTCGGCGGCGTTCAACCAAAGCGCGGGCAATCTCACGCTGACCGGTGCGAACACTTACGGCGGCACGGCCACGATCAACGGCGGCACGCTCCGCTTGTCCGGGAACGGCACGCTCAACTCGGCTTCCTCCTTGGTCGTCAACGGCGCCTCCGCCGAGCTCGCCAACGTTTCCGCCACGGCTGTTTCCGCCCCGATCACGCTTCGCGCCGGAACCCTGTCGGGCAACGCCTCCTTCGGCTCCGTGGTCGTTCCCAACCAGACCGGCACGGTCGTCTCGCTCGGTCGCGCCGGCGCCGAGACCGTGACTCTCGGCGCGCTTACCTTTCAAGGCGCGTCGGAACTGAAGATCACGAAAGTCGGCGACCCCGCGACCGCGTCCGTCACGGTCACCGGCGCGCTTTCGACCACCCCGGCCAACGGCAAGGTAAAGCTCAGCTCCTCGCTGCCTTTCTGGACCAGCGCGCAATTCTACAACTTCGTCCAGGCGGGCAGCCTGTCCGGAAGCGCCGCGAGTTTCGAAGTAGGCACTATTTCAGGCCTCACCAGCCGCCAAAGCGCCTCCGCCGCCGTCCAAGGCTCCTCGGTCGGCATCATGATCAACGGCGACACCCCGCGTTGGACGGGCGGCGGCAACGCCGTGTGGGACACGAGCTCCACCGGCAACTGGGCGCTGCTCATCGGCGGCGGCGGCACCACCTTCATCAACGGAGACGTCGTTCGCTTCGACGACACCGCCGCCAACGCCAACGTGAGCATCGGCGCCGCCGGGGTGCAGCCTTCGTCGGTGCAGTTCGAGAACAACTCCCTCGATTACACCCTCGCCGGCCCCGGCGCCATCGCCGCCGGCAGCCTGATCAAATCCGGCTCCGCTCGCCTGACCGTCAGCGCGGCCAACACCTACACCGGCGGCACCACCGTCAACGCGGGCACGCTCCTCCTCTCCGGCTCCGGCTCTCTCGGCGGCGCCAGCGCCAACGTCACCCTCAACGGCGGAACGCTCGATCTGGGCGCGAGCTCCCGTGCGTTCGGCACCGTATCCGTGGCGGGCGACTCCTCGCTCGTGAACGGTGATCTCGCCGCCGCGGAGCTCCGTGGCACGGGCACCTCCGGATCGGCGACGGTCTCCGCTCGCGTCACCGGCTCCGGCTTGGTCCGCATGAACGGCGCGGGCGGGACGATGACCTTGAACGCGGCCAACACCTACACCGGCGGCACGATCGTGAACGCCGGCACGCTCGCCCTGTCCGGCGCCGGCACGCTCGGTGCCACGAGTGCAAACGCGACGGTTTCCGGTGGCGTTCTTGATCTCGGCGGATCCACGCAGACTCTGGGAGCCCTCACGATGTCCGGCGCCGGCGTCGTGCAAAACGGCACCCTCCACAACACCCCGGTCGTCGCGTCCCTCACCACAGGCGCCGCCGTGGTGGCCGCTCCTCTCACCGGCAACACCACCGTCACCACCAACGGCGCAGGCGGCATCTTGGCGCTCACCGGATCGAACACCTACACCGGCGCCACCAACGCCAACGCAGGCACTCTCCAGATCGGCAACGGCGGCGAGACCGGCGCCATTTCCCCGTCCAGCCCGATCACCGTCGCCTCGGGCGCGAATTTCGCCGTCAACCGCAGCAACGCGGCCGTGCAGGGCGTCGACTTTGGCGCGATCACGGGCGCCGGCGGCTTCACCAAGACCGGATCCGGCGCGACCACGCTCAACCAAGCCAACACCTACACCGGCACGACGACGATCAGCGCCGGAACCGTCGCCGTTACCTCGTCCGGCGCGCTCGGCACCGGCCTCGTCAACATCAACGGGTTTGGCAACCGACTGCACCTCTCTGGTGGCATCACCCTGCCCAACGCGATCAACACCGGCGGCGGCGTGACCGTGCAGAACCTTTCCGGCAACAACACGATCTCGGGCGCGTTCGAGTTCGGCAACGTCGGCGCCGTGTTCACCACGATCACCTCCAGCGCCGACACGCTCACGCTCTCCGGAAATCTCACGATCGCCGCCGCGATCAACTGGAGCACGGCCAACCGCACCTTCGACTTCGCCGGCGCGGGAAATATCACCGTCAACGGAGCCATCCACAACAGCCTCAGTTCCACGGCGCTGATCGGCCTGAACAAGAACGGCACGGGAACACTCACCCTGAATGGCGTCAGCGACTACACCCGCCCGACCATGATCTACAACGGCGTGCTTCGCCTCGACGGCGCCTTGGCGACGAACACCGCCGCCGCCGCCGCCTCGCAGGTGGTCGTCGAGCTCGACGGCACGCTCGGCGGCACCGGTTCGATAGCCGGTCCCGCCGAGGTCTACGGCCAGCTGCGGCCCTCGGCCGGCGGACAGCCCGGAGGCGCCCTCCGCTTCGACAACACCCTCTACCTGGATCTCTTCTCCGCCACCCAGTTCGATTTCGCCGGCGCCGTCTTCACCGGCGTCAACAGCACCGCGAGCTCCGGCCTGACCTACGGCGGCACCCTGCGCTTGAACTTCACCTCGGGCGTTTACAACGGCAGCTATCAGCTCTTCCAGATCAACGGCGCGCCCAACGGGGACTTCGCCCAGGTCACCCTGAGCACCACCAGCCCGGGAGAGACCAACCTGCCGCTGACTCGCGGCGCCACCAGCTGGAGCCTGACCTCGGGCGCCGTCACCTACGCGTTCGACCCCGCGACCGGCGTCCTCAGCGTCACCGGCGGAGCCATGGCTGTCACGCCCGGCTCGACGACGCTCGCCGCGGTCGCCGGCGACGGATCGGTCGGCCTGAGCTGGAGCCCCGCGTCCAACGCCGACTCCTACGTGCTGCGTCGTTCCACCACGGCCGGCGGTCCCTACGCCATCATCGCCAACGGCGCGGTCGGCACCAGCTACACCGACTCGAGCGTGGTCAACGGCACGACCTACTACTACGTCGTGACCGCGAAGGACTCCGCCTCGGGACTCACGGGCCCGCAGTCCGCCGAGGTCTCGGCCACGCCGATGGCCGCGCCTTATTCGACGCTGCAGACCTGGCGATTCGACAACTTCGGGGTGCATGACGACGACGGCACCGTGCTCGCCGGCGACGGCGAGGACTACGACGGCGACGGGCTGGTCAACCTGCTTGAGTATGCCCTCGGCACCGATCCGAAGGTCGCGAACGCCAGTCCGGTCACGGTCGCCAAGACGGGAAGCTTCCTCACCCTGAGCTACCCGCGCCGCACGCCCGCCGACAGCGCCCTGGTCTACACCGTCCAAGGCAGCAACGACCTCGCGACCTTCGCGACCGGCACGGGTGGCACGGTGACCTCCGGGGCGGTCTCCACCTACACCGACGACGTAAACGTCAACACCGCCGGCGCACGCCGCTTCCTGCGCCTCTCGGTTTCCTACACGCCGGCCGAATAAGCGTCGGAGAGAACACGGTTCAGCCGAAGCGCGCTCGACGTTCGGGTTAGACGCTTCGGCTTCCACACAGGCCCCCCGGTTCGACGGGGGGCTTTTTTGCGTTTGATGCATACGCTCCGTCGGGCTCCGCACACGAATCGAGCGTTTCCAGTGGAGCCGGCCATTTCGATGGAGCGTTGGTTTCCAACCGGCCTGCGGCGGCGCGATACCAATTCAAAGGAAGATGTAGCCACGGCCGTGTCGACCGTGACGCCCGAACGTCCCGCCGCGCCCGGCACGGGCCCGGTTACAGTTTCATTTGAAGCGCGCCGGCAAAGCCCCGGTTGAAAACCGGCACCCCTGCGGAGCACGCCGCAGCTTGATTCGAGGCTCTCCACTGGGAGCGCCGTCAATCCTGCCGGCTCCGGCAAACATCCCGGAATGCCGGCAGGATGTCGGCGTTCCCGGTAAGGAGACGGCTCTCTTTTCCGCGTCACACGCCGCCTCCAGGTCGCTGTGTCGCCGATGCACGGGCTGAGAGCCCTGCCACTTCCGGAGTTTTGACCGCAGAGCAGCGGTGTTAACGAGCAAGGGTGAAGTTGGGGTCGGCGATTAGCCG
>CBIHRE010000352.1:0-5666 GCA_966212385.1 uncultured Akkermansia sp.
AGCGCCGCGCCGCGCGTGCCGAGCGCGACCTGTCCCGCGCTCGGCACGCGGACCAGTTCATGCGGCGAGGTGGCGCGTGCTGCGTGCCAAGAGTCGCGACGCGCGTCGGCCACGATATTCAGGCCGGGGTGGGCGACGGCGAGGAGCGCCAGGCTGTGATAAGAGTAGAGCGCGAGGCCGGGTTTGACCGCGCGCCAGGCGCGGAGCGTGGCGGCGGCGAGCCGGACGCCGAGCACGGAGCCCGGTCCGTCGCAAAACGCGATGGCGTCGAGGTCGGCGATGGCGAAGCCGCCCGCCGCCGGGTGGGCGAGGACGCGCCCGACGACGACTGGAAGCACGGCGGAGGCTTCGCCTTCGAGCGCGGCCACGGCGACCGGCTTGGTCGCGGCTCCGATCCAGAGCGCCGCCTCGGCGCGAGGCGCGCAGGAGTCGACGACCAGAAGGCGCGGGTGGCGGGCGAGGAGTTGGCGGAGGCTCGGCACGGGAAAAGACCGGGAGCAAGCGCCTCCCCGGGGTCTTCCGCAAGCGCGGGAATCCGGGATGCGGCCCCGAGGAGAATCGGGCATTGACCGCGTTTTGCGGCGCCGCGTAGCGTGCCAGATTCACCCGACAAAACCCTCTAGATTTTTAGCACCGTGAACATCCAAGTCCAAGACGTCTCCCCCACCCGCAAGAGCCTGACCGTCAACTTCGACGCGAAGGAAATCGCCGCCGAATACCAGGCCGTGATCGGCGAGGTCGCCAAGCAGGTCCGCATCCCCGGCTTCCGCCCCGGAAAGGCTCCCGCGAACCTCGTGCTCAAGCAGTTCGGCAAAGCCGTGAACGACGAGTTCAAGCAGAAGGTCGTCGGTAAGGCCTACCGCGACGGCATCAAGGAGGCGAAGCTGGACGTCATCCAGGTCGTCAACGTGCAGGAGGGCGACATTGCCCCCGACAAGTTCGCCGGCATCGTCATCACCGTCGACATCCGCCCCAGCTTCGATCTGCCCGCGCTGGATGGCATTCCCGTGACGGTCGCCCCGGTCGAGGCTTCCGACGAGGAAGTTTCCAAGGCCATCGACGCCCTCCGCTCGGAGCGTGCCGACTTCAAGGTCGTGGAGCGCGCCGCCCAGAAGGGCGACTACGTGAAGCTTGCCTACGAGGGCCAGATCGACGGCCAAGCCATCCTTGAGATCGCCCCCGACAAGCAGATCTACGGCAAGGTCCCGCAGACTTGGGAAGAGGTCGAGGGCGAGAACGAAGGCCTCATCCCGGGCCTCGGCAAGCAGCTCGCCGGCCTCAAGACCGGTGACAAGAAGGACCTCACCGTGAGCTTCCCCGCCGACTTCAAGGGCGCCGAGGCGCTCGCCGGCAAGACCGCCGTCTACTCGGTCGAGGTGCTCGAGATCCGCGAGCGCTCCCTGCCCGAGCTCAACGAAGAGTTTTTCAAGGCCAACCAGGTCGACGACCTCGCCGGCCTCCAGGAGAAGGTCCGCACCAATCTCAAGGCCCGCAAGGATTACGAGAACGCCTCCGGCAAGCGCCGCCAGGTCGTGGACGCTCTCGTCGCCAAGGTCGAGTTCCCCGTGCCCGAGAGCCTCATCGAGCAGGAGACCCAGTCCGTCCTCCGCCAATTCGTGCAGGAGAACCAGCGCCGCGGACTGACCCAGGAGCAATTCGAGAAGGACAAGGACACGATCATCGCCAACGCCAAGAAGGCCGCCGAGAGCCGCGTGAAGACGCAGCTCATCCTCGCCCGCATCGCCGAGCAGGAGAAGCTCCAGGTCGAGGCCGCCGACATCGACACCTTCCTCTATCAGCAGTCGATGCGCTCCGGCACCAAGCCCGAGAAGCTGGTCAAGGAACTGAGCCAGGATCGCGACCGCCTCCGCGCCGTGCAGCAGAGCATCATCTTCGACAAGGCACTGGATCTCGTCGTCTCGAAGGCCGTCGTGACCGAGGCCGCTCCCGCCGCCTAAGGGCGTCCGCTTCGGACGAGCGTTTCACATCCGAGACGGTCGGTAAATTCTCCGAGCCCCGCCCGCGTTTTCGCGGCGGGGCTTTTTCGTGGCCTCCGGCCGAGCGGGCTCGCGCGTCCGCGCGGTGCATTTCGCGCACGCTTGCATTCCGTGCAAACGCGGCGAACTTCACCGCATCCTATGAGTTACTACGTGCCGATGGTGATCGAGAACAACGGCCGCATCGAGCGGTCGATGGACATTTACTCCCGCCTGTTGAAGGACCGGATCATCTTCATCGGCACCCCGATCGACGACGGCGTCGCCAACGTCGTCATCGCGCAGCTTCTCTTCCTCCAGATGGAAGACCCGAAGAAGGACATCCATCTCTACATCAACTCGCCCGGCGGCGTCGTCACGGGCGGCATGGCGATCTACGACACGATCCGCTTCCTCCAGTGCGACGTGGTCACCTACTGCATCGGCATGGCCGCGAGCATGGCGACCGTGCTTCTCGCCGCGGGCACCAAGGGCAAGCGCTTCGCCCTGCCGCACAGCCGCGTGATGATCCACCAGCCGAGCGGCGGCGCGGGTGGTCAGGCCGCCGATATCGCCATCGCGGCGAAGGAGATCATCCGTTGGCGCCAGACTCTCAACAACGTCATCGCCCGCCACACCGGCAAGAGCGTCGAACAGATCGAAAAGGACTCCGACCGCGACTACTACCTCAGCGCCCACGAGGCCAAGGCCTACGGCCTCGTCGACCACGTGGTGGAGAACGCCGCCGAGACCGGTGCGATCACGCCTGTCGGCTCCGCGGTCGCCGCTTGAGCCGAGAAACGGCGATTTACTCGCCTCTCTTTCGATAAGTTCCGCCCGCCTCGCGACGAGGCGGGCTTTTTCATGGCCCGGCGGCCGCGCCTTTCACCGCGAAAAGCAACGCGAGCCCGAGCGTGGCGTAGGGCAACCAGTAGCCGCCGAGGCGACGCGGCCAGCGCAAGACATAGCCGACGGCGAGGAGCGCGATCAGGCCGACACCGGTGAGCGTCCCCATCCACGAAGGATCAAATTTAGCCGGCAAAGACATGCCCGGCACGCGGAGCGACGCGGCGACCAGGGCATCCATGAGTGCGAGGACGAGCGCGCCGGCGTGGTTGAACAAAATCGCGAGCGGACCGATGCCCAGCAAACCGACGAGGAGCGAGGCGAAGCCTGCGAAGAGGACCAACGATGAAACCGGGATGAGCACCAGGTTCACAAAGAAACCTCCCGGCGAAACCAGACCGAAAAAAGCCAGGGTCGCGGGCGTGCCGACGAGCGTGGCGCCGAGACCGAGCGCGAGCGCCGCGAGCAGGAAGCGCCCCGCGCCCTCGATGGTATTGCGACGCCAGCCTCGGGCCTCGGCGGGGATATTTGCCCATGGTTGCCAGGCCGCGTGCCATTTTTCCTGCAGCGGCACACCGTAGAGGAGCAGCGCCGCCACGATGCCATAACTCATCAGAAACCCGGCGCCGAACAGCTGGTGAGGCGAGAGGAGGAGCACGATCAGCGCGGATGCGGCGAGCGCGGAAAGGCTGTTGGAGGGCGCCCGGAGCAAGCGGGCGCCGAGCAGGCAGGTGATCATCCAAAAGGCGCGCACCGCGGAGGCCTCGCCGCCGGTGATGTCGACGTAAAGCCAGAGAAGGGCGGCGCCGACGAGGAAGCGGGCACGCCCGGGCGTGCGCGTGAGCGAAAGAAGCGTGTTCAGCGCTATGGCGATCGCGGCGATGTGGAGTCCGCTCACCGCGAAAAGGTGCATCGTGCCGCTGCGCACGAACGCGTCTTTCTGGCCGGGGCTGAGCGCCTGTTTCTGGCCGAGCACCATGGCGACGTAGAGATCGGCGAGGTCGGATTTTTCGCCGAGGCCATCACGCAGGATGCGTTCGAGGCGTCCCGCGGTGGCGCCGCAGAATCGCGACCATCGGCCGGCGGGGATGATCGGCCCCTGGATGCGCGCCCGGGAAAACGTAAAGTTCGCCCCCGCGTCGGCGAGAAAGGCATCGAAAGATCCCGCCGGCGGCGAAAAGGGGAGCGGGGCGAGCAGCCCGAGCGCGGCGAAGCTCGTCCCGCGCAGAGGCGCGGCGGAGGCCGACGCGGGCCACGTCGTGGAAAAACTGATACGCTGGCCGCGGAGATCCGCGAGGTGGGTGTCGGCGGAGACGATGCGGGCGATGCCGCCGACGCGTCCGGGTTCGTCCGGGGCGAAGAGGCGCTCGATGCGGAGTTCGAGACGCGCCTCGCGCGGAGGGAGCGCCAGCGCGTCCCAGTCGCCGAGCCGGGCGCGTTCCTGGCCGGTGCGGAGCGCGCCGGCGGCGGCTATGGCCAAGGCGAGGAAGCCCGAGCCGACGAGCGTGGCCAGGCGGCCGCTCGCCCGCGCAAGGAATGCCCAAGACACCGCGAGAGAGCAAAGGGCGAGAAACACCATCGCAACGGGGCGGAAGGGGATGATGCCGGCGTGGGTGAGCGAAGCCCCGAAGATCCAAGCGAGCAGTATCCCCAGCAGCGGTGAGCGATGGCGAAGGCTGCGAAGGATCATGGCGAGCGCAGAGGATGCGTTTAAATTGCAACGACTTGTGAATATCGATGACAGGGCGATCAAGGCTATTGCCTTCGTTGCGTTTCCGCCGGGGGAGCTATCTTAGGGAATCACCGGAATTCACCCGACGTCATGAAAACCTCGCCTCGCGTTTTGCGTCCCCTGTTTTTGCTCCTCGTCCTCGGCGCCGGTATGGTTGGTTGCCAATCCGGCTCGCCGGCCCTTTCTCGCGGAGCGATCGCGTCGGAATCGATCCAAGCCGCCGCGGATTCGATCACGATGGCGCGGAGGCAGGTCAACCGGGCGCTCGCCGGCCTGCGAAACCTGACGGAACGCCCCGGGGACATCCCCGCGCAATACAAAGTGGCGGAGGCGGAGATCGCCGAGCTGGACGCAGCGGCGGCCAAGATCACGGCGGCGGCGGACTCGATGCGCGAGAAGAGCGATCTGTATTTGTCCGATTGGGCCAGGCAGATCGCGGCGATCGGAGATCCGGCGCTGCGCGACGCGGCCTTTACCCGGCGCGCGGAGGTGGCGACCAAGCTCCAGGAAATCTTCCGGAGCTATCAAAGGGTGAAGGCGGACTTCGTCCCGTTTCAGGCTAGTCTGTCGGACATACGCCGCGTGTTGGGCAGCGATTTGAGCGCGAAAGGGCTAGAGGCGGCGCGGCCTTTTGTGACCAAGGCGACGGCCGCCTCCGAGCCGCTCAAGGCTTCGCTCGACAAGCTCTCGGAGGAGTTTCGCGTGGTCGGGCTTTCTCTGCAACCGGGCGGGGCCGGCTGATCTTGGCGGCCGGACATGCGCTCAAAATGCCGCCAGCGACTGGCGCTTGAGGTATCGGTGCGGGAACCGATTGCGTGATCACGGCGTCCAGCTTAACCTCTGCTATCTTCCCTCATGAAATCCAACCGCTTGGGTCTCGTTTTTGTTTTTACCGCGCTCGGCCTTGCCGCCTGCGCCTCGCGGCCTTCGTCGCGTCCCGCCGATACCGTTCTAGGCGCATCCAGAACGGAGCCGGCGTCGAAGATCAAGGTGTTGAAAGAACTCTCCGGCACCTCTTGGGTTTTGGTGGAGCTGGATGGAGCACCGGTGTCGCCGCCGCCGGCGGGGTGGTCGCCGCTTAGCCTTAGTTTCGGCGAAGAGGGGCTGCGAGC
>CBIHRE010000353.1:0-5658 GCA_966212385.1 uncultured Akkermansia sp.
GGAAGCCGGGCACGGGCGGGCTCGGCGCGAAGGGCGCGGATGAAGTTGGCGAGATCGAAACCGTCGCTCTCGACGAGGACGAGGTCGGGCGTGTCGGCGGCGAGCGCGCGGAGCGCTCCGTCGGGCTCGGAGGCGGCGGTGACCCGCATGGCCCAGACGGTGCATTGCGCCTCGAGGATGCGGCGCGTGGTGGCGTGGCGCACGAGAAGAAGGATGTGCCGGCCAGGGAAGGGCGTGAGGACGGTGGTGGCGACGGAAGCGCCGGCGGAGGGCGGCGGAGAAACGATGTCGAGGGTGAATCGGCAGGTGCTGCCGTGGCCTTCCTTCGACTCCATCCAGATGCGGCCGCCCATGAGGCTGACGAGGCGTTGGCAGATGGCGAGGCCGAGGCCCGTGCCGCCGAACTCGCGCGTGGTGGAGGCGTCGACTTGGGAGAAGGGCTTGAAGAGGCGGTCAAGGCGCTCGGGCGGGATGCCGATGCCGGTGTCGGCCACGGCGACCTCGAGTTGCGGACGGGGGGCGGCGCAGGCCGCGGGAGCGGTGGAAGACGAGGAGGCGAGCGCGGTGAGCGGGGCGAGGCGGAGGGTG
Organism: uncultured Akkermansia sp.; assembly: GCA_966212385.1. Classification (GTDB taxonomy): domain Bacteria; phylum Verrucomicrobiota; class Verrucomicrobiia; order Opitutales; family Opitutaceae; genus IMCC26134_A. The sequence goes on from CBIHRE010000353.1 coordinate 589, forward strand.
ACAAGGACCTCGCCGGCGGAGGTGAACTTGAGGGCGTTGCCGACGAGGTTGAGGAGGATTTGGCGGACGCGGTTGGCGTCGCCGACCATGAGCTCGGGCACGCCGGGCTCGATGAGGTAGGCGAGTTCGAGGTTTTTGCGACGCGCAGAGAGGGCGAGGAGGTCGAGCACTTCCTCGACGCAGGCGCGGGGCGACCAGGGGCGCGATTCGAGTTCGAGTTTGCCGGCCTCGATTTTGGAGTAGTCGAGGATGTCGTTGATGATGGAGAGAAGCGACTCGCCGGAGGACTGGATGGAGGAGACGCATTCGCTCTGCTCGGGCGTGAGCGGCGTGTCTTGCAGGATCTGAGTCATGCCGATGACGCCGTTCATGGGCGTGCGGATCTCATGGCTCATCGTGGCGAGGAAGGAGGACTTGGCTTGGTTGGCCTGTTCGGCGGCGAGGGCGGCGTGTTCGGAGAGACGGCGGGCCTCCTCGGACTGGGCGCGGGCGAGGGCGGTGGCGGATTGGGCCCGGTAGCGGGTGAGGGCGAGCATGGCGGCGCCCGCGGCGCTGCCGGCGAGGGCGGCGAAGAGCGTCCAACGAAAGGGCGCGAGGTGCTCCTCGTAATCGCGCGTGGTGATATCGATGCCGACCATGCCGGCGATTTTTCCGTCGGCGGAGCGAAACGGGGCGAAGCCGCTGAGAAAGGTGCCCCACTTGTCGGTGTAGGGTTCGACGCTCGCGGCGGGTTTGCCGGTCGCATAGGCTTCGAGCAGAGCGGCGGGCGCGTCGGCGTAGACTTCGCCGAGGGTGGCTACGGAGGTCTCGTCGCCGGCGTTTTTGAGGTAGTAGGAGGTGTCGACGACGAAGCGGGGGGAATCCGCGGAGGGGCCGAGGGTGTAGGCGTAGAAAATATCGGGCACGGCGCGGCGCAGGCGGAGAAGCGGTCCGCAGGCGGCGGCGTAGTCGGCGTCGCCCATCGAGGAGACCCGGCCGTGCAGGGCAGGATCGACGGTGGATGCGGCGGTGGCGGCGAGATGAATCAGATGATCGCGCGTGTGGTCGAAGAGCGTGACGCGCGCCTCGTGGTAGACGAAAAGGAGCGCGCCGGCGGCGATCGAAAAGACGCCGAGGCCGGTGAGGATCGCATCGCGCAGCGGCCGGATGTCGGGCTCGCGCGAGGGGGACGAGGCGGTGGCGACGAGAGATGGCATGCGCGGCCTTTATCCCACTATGGTCCGGGGAGCGGCGGGCGCAAGGTGGGCGCGTGGAATGTCTTGCGAACATGGAGCCCATGCGGCGGCCGCGGAGGATTTTTCGGGCGAGCGCGCGATTTCGGCTGGCCTCGGAGCGGGTGTTGGGCCGAGTTGAGCGAGCGTCGAGACGCCCGCGTTAAACCCTGCCGTTCATGCCAACGCCGAACCCCAACGACCGTGCGTCGATGCTCCTCGTGGAGGAGTGTTTTTCGCGTCAGTCGGAGGGTTTTTTGGACGCGTTGAGGCTGGTGACCTATCCCAAGGTGCTCGCCGCTTTCGCGGATCGTTGGAAGAAGGATGCGCGGCCGTGGGCGCGGGCGCAGTTGTTCGCGTATCTGGAGCAGCCGCTAGATTGCCCGGGGCATCAGCCGCTGGTGAAACGTCTTTTCAAGGACGCGGAGGAGCGAAAGGACGACGAGCTGATGGCGGCGTTTCTGGTCGCTTTCGACACGCTGGTGCGGCGCGTGCGGCGCTCGCGCTGGCGCTGGGACCGCGCGACGCGTTCCTCGGTGGAGGATGAGATCCTCGGCACGCCACGCGACGTGCTGCCGCTCCAGGTGGTGAATACCTATTTCGACAAAAAGACCGGCGTGCGGGTGACGGCCGGAAAAACCGGCGCGAGCGTGCGCGGCGGAAAGGTGTTCTCCCATCGCACGCGCCAGTATCTGCGGCGGCGCGCGTGGCGCTATTTCCGCTGGATGGCCTACGCGCGGCCCGAGGCGTATACGGCGGCGATTTTGCCCGCGTTGCGACGCTACCGCGACGCGGACCTCGAGAAGGGGGAGAACATCCTCGATAGCTGGGCGCTGCTGCAGATCTGTTTTTATGGCGGCGACGTGATCGAGTTTCACTCACGGCATCATCGGGTGCGCGAGGGGCGTTCGCTGGCGGACCTTCGCGCGGCGCCGCGTTTTCCCGAGGCGTGGGACAAGCCCGAGGCGGCGCGGGCGGTGCTGCGGCTCGTGACCGCGGCGCAGTCGACGCTGGCGCGCTGCTGGGCGATGGATCTTTTCCGCGGGCTGAAGGCACGCGCGGAGGTGGCGATCTCTTGCGACGACATCTTGGCGATGCTCGACCATGCGGACGAGCGCGTGCAGCAGTTCGGCGCGGAGCTTTTCGACGCGCAGGGCGGCAACGAGCGTCTGCCGGTGGCGGATTGGCTGCGCCTGCTGCGCACGCAAAACTTGACCGCGCTGGCGACGCTTTGCGCGGCATTCGAGCGTCATGTGAGCGGCGAGCGGCTGACGCTCGATCAGTGCCTCGATCTGGCGACGGCGCGGCCGGTGCCGGTGGCGCGGCTGGGTTTCAAACTGCTGCAAGGCCGCACGCTTTCGGCGGCGGGCACGGAAGCGGCGTTGCTGGCGCGGCTTGCCGATGCGCGCTGCGAGGCGGTCGCGAGCGAGATCGCGGCGTGGGCGCTGGCGCGGCTGGGGGCGGATGAGAGTTACGCGATGGATGGAGTGAGCCGGTTTTTCGACAGCGTGGTCAGGGCGACGCGTGACGCGGCTTGGGGCTGGCTCACGACGCGGAAGCCGGACGGGAAGCCGGTCGCGGCGAAGGCCTACGGCGACCCGGTCTTGTGGAGCCGATTGGCCGAAACACCGTTCGAAGATTTGCGGCTGCGGATCGTGGATCACCTTGCGCTGCGGTTGGAGACGTCGCCGGAAACCGGCGCGGATCAACTCGCGCCGGTGTGGTGCGCGGTCCTGCTCGGCGTGCATCGCGGCGGGCGTCAGAAGCTGAAGGCCGTGCGCGAACTGGCGGATGCGATCGCTCGGGAGCCTGAGAAGGCGGCGAGCTTGCTGCCGGTGCTTGCCGTGGCGGTGCGTTCGGTGCGCGGGCCGGAGATGCGGGCGGGGCTGGCGGCGGTGCTGGGCCTCGTGGCGCGCCGGCCGGAGCTGGCGGCGGCGGTGCGCGAGCGTTTGCCCGAGCTGGTATTTGGCGAAGTCGGGGAGGTGGCGGCGTGAGCTTCGCGTTTTCCTATCTCGGGCGCAGCGGGCTGGACGGATCAACGCTGAGCCTGGCGCCGAATCTGGCGCGCGAGCCGGTGGCCTTCGACGCGGCGCTGAAGCGGCCGCAGCGGTTTCGCGAGGCGATCTCGGCTCTGCACGACGTCGTCATCAGCGATCATCGTTTCAAGCGGCGCGACAAAGCCGCCTACGAGGCGTGGAAGGCCGGCGAGGCGGCGCGCGTGCGCGGCGTGCGCGCCGACGCGGTGAAGCAGGCGCAGGCGGACATCGCGGCGAAGCGCGGCGTGCCGCTGCCGGCGGGTTTTGAGCGAGAGTTCGACCGCCATTGCAAAACCTACTGGGGCGCGCGGCAGGCCTACGCGGAGCATCTGCGGAAGCACGATCTGGAGCTGTGGCGAAAGCTGATGCCTTGCGATCCGGTGATCACGGTCGCGGAGGACGTGGTGTTTTTCGAGTGCTTCTCGGCGGACGAGTCGAGCTACGGTTGTCTGACGGTGAATCGCGAGGACGGCTTTGGCGCTTCGCCGGAGCTCAAGCTCGGCACGACGAACGTCGATTACTCATGGGACCTGTATGAGCATTTCCAGGCGCTGCGCTCGTATCGCGAGACGCGCTTCCGGCTCGATCCGTCGGGCTTCGACGTGGCGACGCACGGGCGTGTCGATTACCGCGAGCAGAAGATCGACCTGCCGCAGGGGTGGCTGCGCGGCTTCATGCAACTGCAGGCGGCGATGGCGCTGCCGCTGCGCAAGGTGACGCTCACGCGCGAGGCGGTGTATTCGCTGCTCGCGTGGCTGAAGCGGCACAAGGCGGCGACGAGCCCGCGGGCGTTGCGCTTCGAGGCCGCCACGACGGCGGGTGGTCCGCCGATGCTCGTGCTGGAGCCGTGGGAGCAACGTATCCCGGTGCGCGGCGGCGCGGACTGGGGTGGTGTGTGGGCGGAGCCGATCCGCATCTGGGGGCGGCAACGCCTGCTCGCGCTCGCGCGCGTGCTGCCGCTGGTGGAGAGCGTGGATGTTTACTTGCTCGGCACGGGCTTTCCCAGTTTCTGGGTCGCGAACATGGGCGAGATGCGACTGACGCTCGGACTCTCCGGCTGGACGGCCAACGACTGGACGCGCGGCTCTTCGCTCGACCTGCTCGCGCCGCCGGCGCCGGCCGGGGCGATGGAGATCGAGATGGCGGCGAAGTTTTTGCAACGGAAGCGCACGGCGAGCTTTGAGGAGATCGTCCGGGAAGTTCCCGGCTCGGCGGCGAGCGTGCAGAGCGCGCTCAACCACCTCGCGCACACGGGGCAGGCGATCCACGACCTTGGCGCGGGAGTTTTCCGTTGGCGGCAGATGATGCCGCGCGCGCTGGGCGAGGCGGAGCTCGGGCCGGAAAACGAAGAGGCGGCGGCCTCACGGGAACTCGTGCGCGCGGGGCGCGTGCGGGTGGACTCGCGCGTGGCGGCGCCGGGCGGAGGAACCATTTTCGTGGGCGAGGCGGAGTCGAAACCCGTCGAGCTGCTCATGGATAACGATGGCCGGATCAAGCGCGGGCGTTGCCTTTGCGGACATTTCCGCAAGGCGGGGTTACGCATGGGGCCGTGCCGTCACCTGCTGGCGCTGCGCTGGCGGGCGATGAACCCGGCGCCGGAAAGCGGTGGCGGGGCGGACGACTGGTTCGCCCGCCTGCGCGCCTCGGCCGAACGGAAAGGAGGCGCGTGAGGCAATCCCTTTGAGAGCGGCGGGCCGGCCAGCCGAGACCATCCATACTGCGGCGTTCCGCCGCGGTTGCGTCTGCCCAGCCATGCTTCCCCACGACCGTTGTTCGTTTGGCACCGTCGCCACCTAGCGGCAGCGGCCAAGACGACCCAAGGG
>CBIHRE010000354.1:0-5652 GCA_966212385.1 uncultured Akkermansia sp.
GTCGCGACATATGTCGTGGTGCCGGCCGCGCCGCGCGCGGCGCCGATGAGAGAGAGTCCTTCGAGGGTCATGAAGCGTTATATCAAAACGAGATCGTATCCGAAAGCCAGGTGGACGGGCGGGTCCCTCCGCCCGTCGTTCGGAGAGGCGACGCGACGGGCGCAGGGACGCGCCCGTCCACCTGGACAGAATCAGCCCAGCGTCGGGCGATTCGCGAGGGCGGCGCGCAGGGTGGCGAGAGCCGCCTCGCGCTCGGCGCCGACGAGGACTTGGCGCGGGCCGCGCACGCGCTCGTTGCCCATGCCGACCTCTTGCTGCACGAGTTTGATGAGTTGCACGAACTTCGGAACGGTATCCATGCGCAGGAGGGGCAGGAACCACTTGTAGAGCTCGAAGGCCTTCTTCTTTTCGCCGCGCACGGCGTAGTCGTAGAGCGCGACGGATTCGCGCGGGAAGGCGTTCACCAGGCCCGCCACCCAGCCGATCGCGCCGGCCTCGGCGCCCTCGACGATCATGTCGTCGACGCCCACGCAGAGCGTCAGGCGGTCGCCGCAGAGGGCCTTGATCGCCGTCACGCGGCGCGCGTCGGTGCTCGATTCCTTGACCGCGTGGAGGTTCGCGTTGGCTGCGGCCAGCTCGGCGATCTGCTCCGGCAGGAAGTCGGTTTTGTAGGCGACCGGGTTGTTGTAGAGCATGCAGGAGAGCTTGGTCGCGCGGATGACCGCCTCGACGTGCCCGCGGATCTCGGCCCATTCGCTGACGTAGACGTAGGGCGGCAGCACCATGAGGCCGGAGCAGCCGACCTCTTCGGCGGCGCGGGCGAGCTCGACCGCCTCGGCGGTGCTGAGCGAAGCGATGCCGGCGACGATCGGCACGCGGGAGCCGACGGCCTGCACGAGGGTGCGCAGGATTTCGACTTTTTCGGAGAAGCGGAGCGTGGCGCTCTCGCCGAGCGAGCCGAGCGCGACGAGGCCGGTGCAGCCGTTGTCGACGAGCCAGGCGGCGTGGCGGGCGAGGAACGCGTGGTCGACGCTGAGGTCGGCGTTGAAGGCGGTCGTCATCGCGGGGAGGACGCCGTTCCAGGACATGGGCTTCGTGGTCATGAGCAGATGCGTAGGGGGGAGTTGAAAAAATCAGTAGCGATCAGGTGAAAGGAGCGCGGCCCGCGAGGCGACGACCGGGCGGCCGGACAGGGTGTCGGCGATGATCTTGCCCGTGATCGGGGCGAGGCTGAGGCCCATCATCGCGTGACCCGCGGCCACGGAGAGGTTGAGGAACTTTTGCGTGCGTCCGACATAGGGCATGCCGTCCGGAGAACAGGGACGCAGACCGCTCCACGGCTTCACCTCGGCGAAGTCCTTCGGCTGGTAGTCCGGGAAATAACGGCAAAAGGAATCGATGATGCCGCGCACGCGCACCGGGTTGATGCCCAGGTCGCGACCTGCGACTTCCATCGTGCCGCCCACGCGCAAGGTGTCGCCCATCGGCGTCACCGCCACGCGCGCCTCGGTGAGGATCGAAGGCGTGGTGAGTTGATGATGCGGCTTTTCGAGCGTGAGGCTGTAGCCCTTGCCCGCCTGCATCGGCAGCTTGAGACCGAGATCCGCGACGAGGTCCGGAGCCCAGGAGCCGCCGCAAAGGATAAACTCGTCGCCCTCGATCTCCTGGCCATCGGACAAGCGGACAGAGCGCACGCGTCCGCCGCCCGTGCCGAAGGCGGCCGCCTCGGTCTTCCAGCGCAGCGTGACGCCGAGCCGCTCCACCTCGCGTTGCAAGGCCGAGACAAAGCGTCGCGGCGAGAGGTGGCAATCGAGCGGAAAGTAGATCGAGCCGGCCACGTTCATGCGCGCGCCGGGGTTGAGCTTCGCGGTCGCGGCGGCGTCGAGACGCTCCGCCGGCACGCCGAGCCCGCGCGCGTAGGCGGCCGTTTTCTCCTCCTCGTGGAGCGTGTGCTCCTCGCGGCAAAGCATCACGAGCCCGCGTTTCTCGAAACCCGCCTCCATCCCGGGCAAGGCAGACAGCTCCTCGAAGCAGGCGCGGCTCGCGAGCGAGAGCTCGGCGATCAAGGGCGCGGCGCGCCGCACATGGGCGGCGTTCGACGCGCGCCAGAACTTGAAGGCCCAGCCGAAGAGCTCCGCGTCGAGGCGCGGCTTGATGTAGAACGGCGAGGCGGGATTGAACATCCCCTTCAGGCCGAGCGCCACCATGCCGGGCGCGGCCAGCGGGATCACGTGGCTCGGCACGATCATGCCGGCGTTGCCGTAGGAGACGCCATCGCGCACCGGCTCGCCGCGGTCGAGCACGGCCACCTGGAAACCCTCGCGGGCCCAGTAATACGCGGTGGAGAGGCCGATCACGCCGGCCCCGACGATGACGACTTTTTTGCTCATGTTATCCCCCAACAAAACGGATCCCGCTCGCCGAGCAGCAGCGTGGCCTCGGCGTTGACGTAGGCGCGACCGGCGATGGTCGGCGCGATCTCGCCCTTGGCGCGGTCGAGCCAGCGATAGCGGCCGGTGAACGCGCTCCCGATGATGCTTTCCTGCACCCACTCCGCGCCCTCGGCCAGCTTCCCCTCCGCCGCGAGGCAGGCGAGCTTGGCGCTCGTGCCCGTGCCGCAGGGCGAACGATCGTAGGCGCCGCCGGGGCAAAGCACGAAATTGCGCGAGTGCGCGTCGGCGTTCGGCGAAGGCGCGGACAACTCGATGTGATCGATGTCGGGATGGCCGCCGGCGTTGAGCGCGCGCCGCACGCGCCAGCTGTAGTCCGTCAGCGCCGCGACTTCGCTCAGGCGCAGGTCGAGCCCGTGCTCGTCGATGAGGAAGAACCAGTTGCCACCCCAGGCGATGTCGCCGGTCACACGGCCCACGCCGGGCACCTCCACGGCGACCGCATGGTGCACGCGACGGCTGGGCACGTTGGCGACGCTTACAGCGCCATCCGCCGCAAGCGTCGCGGTCACCACGCCCACCGGCGTCTCCAAGCGATGCTCGCCCGGGCCGATCCGACCAAGGTAGGCCAGCGTCGCGATCACGCCGATGGTGCCGTGCCCGCACATGCCGAGATAGCCGACATTGTTGAAAAAGATGACGCCCGCCGCGCAGGTCGGGTCGGTCGGCGGCGTGAGCAAGGCGCCCACCACCACGTCGGAACCGCGTGGCTCGTTGACCACCGCCGAGCGATAGCGGTCGAAGCGCGTGCGAAACACGTCGCGCCGCTCCGCCAGCGAACCCGCGCCCAGGTCCGGCCCACCCTCGATCACCACGCGGGTGGGCTCGCCGGCGGTGTGGGAGTCGATGATCTTTATTTTCTGCATAACGGGTCGAACGGGATTTCGCCTGCCATGCTTGCACTAAACGGGACAAAATTCTTGTCCGCCGCCCGAGTTATGACTCGGATTTCGGCACAATGGCCACCCGGACAAGCTCGCCTGACGCGAAACGCGCCGAGTTGTTGGGCCGTTTGGCCCAACCGATCACCGGCGAGGAGCTTTTCGACCGCCTGCCCGACCTCGTCTACTTCGTCAAAAACGAGCGCGCCGAATACGTGATCGTGAACCAAACCCTCGCCGAGCGTTGCGGCCGCAAACGCAAGGAGGAGCTGCTCGGCCTGCGCGCCGACGAGCTGTTCCCGCCTCCGCTCGGCGACAGCTACCGCAGCCAGGACCTGAGCGTCCTCGCCGGCGGCGCGACGATTCTCGACCAGTTGGAACTGCACCTCTACCCGACCGGCCGCCGCGGCTGGTGCCTCACGACCAAGCTGCCCCTGCGCGACCGCGAGCAACGCGTCATCGGCCTGGTCGGCATCTCGAAAGATCTCCAAGCCCCCGACGAGCAAGGCGATGATTTCTCCGCCGTCGCCGTCGCGTTGCGCCACCTGCAACGCAACTTCGCCGAGCCCCTGCGCGTGGGCGATCTGGCCGCGCTGGCGAAACAGTCGCCCTACCAGTTCGAGCGCCGCATCCGCCGCATTTTCCGCCTGACCACCGGGCAACTGATCCAGAAGACGCGCATCGAGACCGCCCTGCGACTCCTCCGCGAAACCGGGCATCCCATCGCCCGCGTGGCGCAGGATTGCGGCTACTCCGACCAAAGCGCCTTCACCCGCACCTTCCGCCGCATGGTCGGCCTCTCGCCCTCCGACTACCGCGCCGCCGGCCTCACTACCGGCCCCTCCACCCGGCCAGCCCTAGGCATTGCGTAACCCAATAGGTTACACAGCCCGAGCGGGAGCTTCTATTATTTTAACAATCCGCGGCGGGCGCGTGGAGTTCGTCACCGCAGATCCGCAATCGGCGCCATTGGCGCGGAGACAGGGCTCATCTGAGCAATCCCCGCCCCACCTTCGCCCCCGCCTCCCTCGCTCGACAAAGCCACCGACCCGCGCCCACTTTTCCCGGCTCATGTCCGCGCCCGCCCAACCGTCCGCCGCCTCTTCCGCGCCCTCCGCCGCCGCGCCCCGCTACGCCCGGCCGGAATTGCTCGCGCCTGCAGGCGACTGGGAATGCGCCCGCGCCGCGGTCGAGAACGGCGCCGACGCCATCTTCTTCGGCCTCGAACGCTTCAACGCCCGCATGCGCGCCCACAACTTCACCGTGGCCGACCTGCCGGACTTGATGGCCTTCCTGCACCGCCGCGGCGTGCGCGGCTACGTCACGTTCAACACCCTCGTCTTCGCCGACGAACTCGCCGACGCCGCCGACTATCTCCGCGCCATCATCGCCGCCGGCGTCGACGCCGCCATCGTCCAAGACGTCGGCGTCTGCCGCCTCATCCGCCGCCTCTCGCCCAATTTCCCCATCCACGGCTCCACCCAGATGACCGTGACCAACGACGCCGGCGTGCAATTCGCCCGCGACCTCGGCGCCGAGCTCGTCGTCCTCGCCCGCGAAAACTCCATCAAGGAAATCGAGCACATCCAGGCCGCCCAGCGCGCCTCCGGCCAGCCGCCGCTCCCGCTCGAAACCTTCGTTCACGGCGCGCTCTGCGTCGCCTACTCCGGCCAGTGCCTCACCAGCGAATCGCTCGGCGGCCGCTCCGCCAACCGCGGCGAATGCGCCCAGGCCTGCCGCCTTCCCTACGGTCTCGTCAGCGACGGCCAGCCCGTCGACCTCGGCGACCGCGCCTACCTGCTCAGCCCGCAGGATCTCTCCGGCCTCGACGTCCTGCCCGAGCTCGTCCGCGCCGGCGTCGCCTCCTTAAAAATCGAGGGCCGCCTCAAGTCCCCCGAATACGTCGCCAGCATCACCCGCACCTACCGCCAGGCCCTCGACCGCGTGATGACCGAGCTCAACGGCGACAACGTCTCGCCGCACGCGGGTCGCCCCGTCGAAACGGCTCCCGCATTCGAGACCGGAGCCGCCAAATACGAGCTGAACATGGCCTTCTCGCGCGGCCTCTACACGGGCTGGTTCAAGGGCATCAACAACCAGGAGCTCGCCCACGGCCGCTTCGGCACCAAGCGCGGCGTCTTCCTCGGCCAGGTCGCCCGCGTCGGCGCCGACCACGTCGCCCTCAAGCTCGTCGCCCCCGCCAAGCCCGGCGACGGCGTGGTCTTCGACGCCGGCAATCCCGCCGCCGGCGAACAAGGCGGCCGTATCTACCAACTCACTACCGACGCCCGCTCCGGCGAAGCCGTCCTCCGCTTCGGCCA
>CBIHRE010000355.1:0-5643 GCA_966212385.1 uncultured Akkermansia sp.
GCAACGACGAGGACTGCCTGCGAATCGTGCGGCACTTCGCCGAGACCGACAAACACCGCGAGCGGCGCTCGGTCTGCGTGGCGGAGATGCAATACGAGCCCGACGGCACGATCCGCGAGTTGCCGTGGTGGGACGAAGGCAAGCCGGTGGACCAACTCGGCACGCTCGATCCCTATCAGCGCACCGAAGCGGAGACGATCTGCTGGAGCGAGGGAATGAAATCCGAGCCGTCGAGCCACGGCGGTATGAACGTCTATCCGACCCGTGACGGCGCCTACCTCATGGTGAAAGGCGTGGCCTTCGGCGCCCAGAGCCCGGGCAGTTTCTTCGCCTCCATCGCGAGTCAGCCCAAGGACGGATCGAAAGGCGGCTCCATCGAACTGCGGCTAGATCGGGTCGACGGCCCGCTCATCGGCACGCTGCCCCTCGGGGATACGGGCGGAGCGTGGAAAACCGAAACGATCCCCGTCTCTGGCGCCACGGGCACACGTGATCTCTTCTTTGTTTTCAAGGGCTCGTCGCAGACCTCTGTCTTCAAGTTTGGCCACTGGAAGTTCGACCAGAAGAGCGCCCTTCCGCGCGCGTCTGCTCCGACTCCGGCGCCGTCCGCCGCGAGTTCTGGCGCCCCGGCGGCGAGCGCACCGCAGGGAAACGGAAACCCGATTTTCCGGGAGCAGTTCACTGCCGACCCCGCCGCGCTCGTCGTCGGCGACACCGTCTACGTCTACGTCGGCCACGATGGCTCGAAGCCGGGGCAGGGCTTCGTGATGCCCGAGTGGCTTTGCTACTCGACCAAGGACATGAAGACCTGGACCGCGCACGGCACGATCATGCGCCCGGAGCAGTTCGCCTTTGCGCGCGCCGGCACCGCCTGGGCCTCGCACATGATCGAGAAGGACGGGAAATTTTTCTTCTACGCCACGCTGCGCAGGCGGGAGAACAACCAGCATTGCATCGGCGTGGCGGTCGGCGACAGCCCGACGGGACCGTTCAAGGACGCCCGCGGCACGCCGCTCATCACCGACGACATGACCACCGATTCGCGCCGTCCGAACGCCGACATCGATCCGACGGTCTTCCTCGATGACGACGGCACCCCGTGGTTCATGTGGGGCAACGGCGACTTCTACTTGGCGAAACTGAACCGCAACATGACCGAGCTGGACGGCCCCGTCCAAAAGATGCCGCACGAAAACGTCGCGGAAGGCCCCTGGCTCTTCAAACGCGACGGCATCTATTACAACGTCTACGCCGCCGACGTCCCCGGCACCAAGCCCGAGCAGATCGCCTACGCCACGGCGGAAAAAGTGACCGGCCCTTGGACCTACCGTGGCCTCGTCACCGGCCCCGCCAAGGCCGGCTTCACGATCCACCCGGCGGTCATCGAGTTCAAAGGCCAATGGTATTTCTTCTACCACGACGGCTCCACGAGCCTCAACGGCATGCCGGGCGGCGATTTCCGGCGCTCCGTATGCGTCGAGTATCTCTACTTCAATCCCGACGGAAGTATCCGCCCGATCACGCAAACGCCCGAAGGCGTCAGCGTGCCGCCCTCGCGATAGTGCCCGTCCGGTCCGCGTGGAGGGACCGGCGCCGTCCGGTCCGTTCGGGGGAATGGCTGCGACGGCGCGCAGCCCTCCAATCCGAGAATGGTCTCCCGGCAAAGTAGACCTATCTCCCCAAGAATTTGACCACGGCCTCGGTGCGCGTCTGCACCTGGAGCTTTCGGTAAATATTCCGCAGGTGGTTGTTCACCGTGTGGGGGCTGAGATGCACGCGGTCCGCGACCGCCTTGCAGGTCAGTCCTTTCGCGAGATGAGACAGGATTTCGTTCTCCCTCGCGGTCAGGCTTTCGTCGGCTCCTTCCGCCTTACCCTGCGGGTGAAAATGCGACACGATGCGACGGGCCACCTTGCCGGACATCGGCGCCCCGCCCTGGGGCACCTCCTTGATCGCCGGGACGAGTTCCTCCGGCGCGCTTTGTTTCAAAAGGTAGCCGCTGGCGCCGGCGCGGAGCGCGTTGAAAATGACGTCCGTGTCTTCGTGGGTCGTGAGGACGATCCACTCCACGCCGGGGCAGGCGGGTTTCAACTTGGCGATGCACTCGATGCCGCTCTTTCCCGGGAGCGAGACGTCCATCAGGACCACATCCGGCTTTAGGGCGGGAATCGCTTTCTCGGCCTGCTCCGCGCTCTCGTAGGCCCCCAAGCAGGCGATGTCTGGAAAATGGCCGAGGAGCTTCACGAAACCTTCGCGGGTCGCGGCGTTGTCTTCAACTAGGCACAGACGTATCATCGGGGTATTACGCGCACTGCCGCTATGGATTCGCTTCAGGCAACGGCAACGTAAAAGCGACGCGGGTCCCCTCCCCTACGGCGCTCTCGAGCCAGAACTCCCCGCCCAGCTCCGCCATGCGCTCGCCAAAAATCCGGATTCCGTTGGAGCCCGTCGAGACGCTTGCCGGATCAAACCCGCGGCCGTCGTCGGAGATGCGCACTCCCAGCAGGTCGTTCTCAAACGTGATCGTCAGCCGCACCGTCCGCGCGCCGGAGTGTTTGACCACGTTGTTCAACGCCTCCTTCACGATCAGAACCAGGTGATGCCGCACACCGGAGGATACCGGGCGCGCCGGCAAATCCACCGGCACCTCGACTTCGCACTCGATCTTGGCAGAGGCCATGAAATCGCCGGCGAAGGCGACGAGATACTCGACGAGGGCCGCCAGGTTGTCGTGGTGCGGATTCACCGCCCACACGATCTCGGCGAGCGAATCGGCCATGCCGCGGGCCAGCGTGGTGATCTCGCGACCATGGGCCGGAACCGCCTCCGGCGGGTCGAGCGTGAGCAGCTTGGCCGTGATCGCCATCTGCGTGATGCTGGCGCCGAGCTGGTCGTGGATGTCGCGGGCGATCCGATTGCGCTCACGCTCGAGGAGATGCTCCTGCTCCAGTTTCCGGATACGCGCGCGCACGCGCAGCAACACGATCTTTCGCACCGCCCAGATCAGCGCCGCCACGAAGAGCACCGCCGCCCCGATGCGAAACGGCATCGTCTCCCACCACGCCGCCTGCACCACAAACGCCAGCGACGCGGCCCGGGGCGGCTCCCACTGCCCGCCCGGTTCCGACGCGGCTATCTCGACGCGGTAGGCGCCCGGGGGCAGCCGGGCAAAGGTCACGCTGCGCTGGTTGCCGACCTCCACCCACTCGTGATCGCCCAGGCCGGACAGGCGGTAGCGAAAGCGCAGCCGGCCCGGCGAGCTGAGCTCCGCCAGCGTGTAGCGGATTTCCAAGGGCCCCGCGTTCGGCGGGATGACCAATCCCCGCTCATGGTCGACGGGCAACTCGGCATGCGCCGCCCGCACCTCTTCGATCAACACCGGCAGGGACGGGTTATTCAGCGAGCGTTGCCCGGCCGGTGTGATCTCCAAGGCGCCAAATGTGGTGGCGAACCAGAGATGCCCGTCCGGCGTCGTGGCCGTGGTGCCGCGAAACCCGGGGGAGAACTCCGCCAGCGGCACCCCGTCGTCCCGCCCGTAGGCGATGCAGGGGTGGGCGGGACGACGTCCATCCATCACCGCCTCGAGGTTGTCTCGCGTCAGACGGAGCAAGCCGCGCGCCGTTCCCACCCAGAAATCCTCCTTCGCGATGAGCAGAGATCGCAGATCGTCCACCGGCAAGCCGGACCCGGCCGGCAAGCGGTCGACCCGCCCCTCCCGCCAACGGTAAAGCCCCCCCTTCAGCGCGCCGATCCACACCGAGTCCGGGCCGTCCGACACGATGAACTGGATGCTTTCGCCTCGTCGCGCGTCCGGCAGGAGGACTCGCGCGAAGTGTTCCCCCGCTTTCCGGAAAACCAGCCCGTCTTGCGTCCCCGCCCATATCCCGCCGGCGGCGTCCTCGGCCAAGGCGCGCACACGGGTCAAGCCGCCCGTCTCGGGCAGGCGAAGGTTCTGGCCCGCCTGATGATACACGAGTGCACCGTGAAAAGTGGCCGCCCATACGTTTCGCTTTCCATCAACCAACACCGTGGAGATGGGCTCGCGCGCGAGCGCGCGACGAGTCGTTTCATCGCTCAAGTGCACGAGGCCCGAAGAGGCGCCCGCCCAGATGCCGCCGGCCGGATCGGGCTGAATCGCCGTGATGGCTCCGCCGCCCACAAAATTACCCCAAGCCCGCACGGGGGCGAACAAGCGGTGTTCCACATCCGTCGAATGCATGAACATGTAATTTCGCCCCGCGAGCCAAAGGCGCCCCTGGCTATCCACGCACAGGGAATGGATGTCGTTGTCGGGTAATCCGTCCTTCGTCTGTCGCAGATAAAAACGACGTGCACGCAGGCGATTCAGTCCGCCCGGGCTCATCCCAACCCAGATGTTTCCTTCCCGATCCTCGAAGAGGGACGCCACCGCCCCCCCGTGACCGGCACGTTTTCCCACTTCCCATCCCGAAACCGGAACAAGCCGGCGTTGCTCGTCCCCACCCAAAGGTTCTCCGCGGAATCCCGCATCATCGCGCGCACGGAGAGCGTGCCCAAATCCGACAAGATTTCCGCGGAACCATCGGGAGCGTAGCGCACGAGTTGCGTGCCTCGATTCGCCCACATTCCGCCATCTTTGGCGGGCGCGAGATGCGGCCAGCGACCGCCTGTCGGATCGATCGATTGAAACCGCTTCCCGTCGAAAGGGCCGCAACCATCGCTGTTGGCATACCAGACGTCCCCTTGGCCGTCGCAGCCACCCAGGTTTGATGCGCTCCGCCTCTTTGGTTCATGAGGCCGTCCTCGGGGGAAAAAACGGCAAGTTCTCCACCCTGCCAGCGGCCGACTTTGACCGGCGCCTCGTAGCCGAACCAAATCGCTCCCGAAGCGTCTTGGGCGAAGGAGGTCGTCCACTCCGTCGACGTAGAGTCCGGCGCCAACGGAACGATGACTTGGAACCGGTTCCCGACTTTTCGCGCCACGCCGCCCCGCTCCAAACCCGCCCACAAGCCGCCCTCGCGATCGGTGAACACCGAATGCACGCGATCGGACTCCAATCCCGAAGCCGGTCCTTTTCGAAACGGTGTAAACCGGGCGCCGTCGAAGCGCGTCAGCCCGTCCGGCGTCGCCAGCCAGAGGTAGCCCTCCGGCGTTTGCGTAATGCCGAGCACCCGGCTGCTCGGCAGGCCGTCCTCTATTTCCCAGGTGCGTAGAATGTAATCATCGGAGACCGGAGCATCCCCAGGAGCCAGAGCCTTAACCTGTATCAAACCGATCGATACGAAATGGACGCAAAGAAGCAAAAAGCGGCGGCACGGTCGGGGCATCGGGAAGAAACATTTACGGGCGGGCCGGGACTCGTTCAAGCCGCCAGCCACGGCATGGCACGGCATGGATGAGTTACGGACTTCAGGTGGATGGGCGGGTCCCTCCGCCCATGGTTCGATCTCCAGGCAGCGGGCACAGGGACGCGCCCGCCCACCTTGGCAGGCCTCGCAGCGCACCAAACGACCTAAACTGGTCATGGCGGCCCTGGGCCGGGTCTGTTTTAATGGAGGTCCCCAAGCCCGCCGCCACCCCCACCCCCACGCGGCGGCACCCCCCCCCCCCCACGCCCGACCACGCCCCCCCCCCCCCCCCCGCCCCCGGTCCCCGGGTGCTGTC
>CBIHRE010000356.1:0-5637 GCA_966212385.1 uncultured Akkermansia sp.
AGCTCCTCCGCGAGAACCGCCATCTCTCGCCCCGGGTCGAGGCCTTGATGAAGCGCTATCCGCACGAGACCTACCGGCTCGTGCTCGCGGGCCTGCGCGAGCGCGTGCAGCACGCCTCGGCCGACGCCGATCGCACGCTCGCCGCGCCCGCCGACGCCGAGCCCGCGTTCCAGGCCTCCGACGCCCGCGAGATCCTCGATTGCCTCGCGCGCAGCCTTTCCGCCGGCCGCGGAGCGATCCTGGTCGATGGCGAGCTGCGCGAAAACCTCACGCGTCTCGACGTGTTCGGCCTGCACACCGCCCGCTTGGACATTCGCCAGCATTCCGCACCGCACGAGGCGGCGGTGGCCGAGCTGCTCGGCCGTGCCGACTCCGCAAAGGTGCCCGAAGCCGAACGCCGTGATCTGCTCGCCGCGGCGCTCGCCAAGGCCAAGCCGCTTTCCGCCGCCGCCATCGCGGAGTTCTCCGCGGCGACGCGTCACGTGGTCGAGCCGCTCGTGCTCGCCGGCCGCGCCCGCGCCCGACTCGGGGCGGACTGCCTCGGCATCTACATCATCAGCATGACGACCGACGTGTCGGACCTGCTGGAGGTCGCCTATCTGATGCGCCTCGCCGCGGTCGAGCTGCCCATCTCGCCGCTCTTCGAGACGCTCGAAGACCTGAGCAACGCGCCGCGCGTGCTCGGCGAACTTTTCACCCATCCCGCCTATGCGCCGATCCTCGCTTCGTGGCAGGGGCATCAGCATGTGATGCTGGGCTATTCCGATTCCAACAAAGACTGCGGTTACCTCACGGCCAACTGGGCGCTCTACAAGGCGCAGGACGACATCGCCCGCGTCTGCCGCGAGCACCAAGTGCGCGTGACGCTTTTCCACGGACGCGGCGGCTCCATCGCGCGCGGCGGCGGACCGGCCGCGAAGGCGATTCTCGCCCAACCGATCGCGTTGCGCGACGGCGGCATCCGCGTGACCGAGCAGGGCGAGGTGCTCTCTACCCGCTATCATGATCCGGAGCTCGCGCATCGCATCCTCGAGCAGATGACCTATGGCGTCATGCTCGGCATCCACGCGGCGGAGCATCCGCCCGCGGTGAAGCCCGAGTGGGTCGAGGCGATGGAGCAGATGAGCGGGCAGGGTTTTGCCGCTTACAAGAAGCTCGTCCACGATGATCCCGAGTTCATCGCGTTCTGGAAGCAGGCGACTCCGATCGACGAGATCAGCAATCTCAAGTTCGGCTCTCGTCCGACCTTCCGTCGCGCGACCCAGAGCGTCGCCGATTTGCGCGCCATCCCCTGGGTCTTCTCGTGGATGCAGGCGCGTTTCAATTTCCCGGGCTGGTATGGCCTCGGCTCGGCGCTCGCGCCGATCCTGAAGCGCGGACGCGCCGGGCGCGATTTGTTGCGCGCCATGCACGCGGGCTGGCCCTTCTTCCAGACCTTGATCGACAACGCGCAGCTCACGCTCGCCAAGGCCGACATGGGCATCGCCCGGCTTTACGCCTCGCTCGTCGACGATACTCGCGTCCGCACGAAGATTCTTGTCGCGCTGGAGACCGAGTTTGCCCTCACCGAAAAGGCCATCCTCGCCATCACGGGCCAGCGCAAGCTGCTCGCGAAAGAGCCGGTGCTTCGGAAATCGGTCGAGTTGCGCAATCCCTACATCGATCCGCTCAACTATCTCCAGGTCGAGATGCTCCGCCGCCTCCGCGCCGGCGGGCTCGACAAGCAGGAGGAAGAGGCGACCCGGCGTGTGGTTGAATTGACAATAAACGGCATTTCCGGCGGTTTGAAAAACACCGGGTGAACCGGGGCTTTTACGGTCGCGGGCATGGGAAATGCGTTCCCTCGGCCCGCCGGAATCGCGGGGCATCCGTTTTCGGGAAAATGCCGCCTCGTCATCGCGCTTCTTGCGCTTAATCCTTCGCTTACACCCACGGGCAACCACATGCTTCTCACCGCCGCCGAACTCGCGTCCTTCACCCAAGCCACCTGCGCCGAGCCCCATTCGCTCCTCGGCATGCATAAAGTGAAGGGCGGAATGCTGGTGCGGGCCTTTCTTCGCGACGCGGTGACCTGCTCGGTCGTCGAACTCGACGGACCCGCCAAAAAAGGTGCGAGCGCGCCGGCCGCGGCGGAGAAACTGCACCCGATGGAACGCGTGTCCGAGGACGGTGTGTTCGAGGTGGTGCTGCCGCGCCGAAAGACATTCTTCGACTACCAGCTCCGCGTCACCCGGCCGAACGGCGAGATGCGGCAGTTCCACGACCCGTATCGGTTTCTCCCTACGCTCGGCGACCAGGACCTCTATCTTTTCAATGAAGGCAACGAGCACCGCGCCTACGAGAAGCTGGGCGCGCACGTGCGGGTGATCGACGGCGTGTCCGGCGTGTCTTTCGCGGTCTGGGCCCCGAGCGCTGCGCGCGTGTCCGTGGTCGGCAACTTCAACGCCTGGGACGGCCGCTATTTCCCGATGCGCCCGCTCGGCGGATCGGGCGTGTGGGAACTCTTCATTCCCGGGCTTGGGGAAGGGGAGCTCTACAAGTTCGAACTCCGCACCCAGGCCGGTCATGTGATCCTGAAAACGGACCCCTACGGCACCGCGTTCGAGGCGCCCCCGGGCAACGCCGCGATCGTCCACAATGTCCGCAAGCACGTTTGGGCCGACTCCGCCTGGATGGAGCGGCGCAAAGCCGAGGCCGCGAAGGTGGATCGCCCGATCTCGATCTACGAAGTCCATCTCGGGTCGTGGAAACGGAAGCTTGAGGACGGCAACCGTCCCTTGAGCTACCGCGAGCTCGCGCCGGCGCTCGCCGACTACTGTCTCGAGCTGGGCTTCACGCACATCGAGATCATGCCCATCGCGGAGCATCCCTTCGACGGCTCCTGGGGTTATCAGGTCACGGGCTTCTTCGCTCCGACGCACCGTTTCGGCACGCCCGACGATTTCGCGTGGTTCGTCGACCACCTTCACCAGCGTGGTCTGGGCGTCATCCTCGACTGGGTGCCGGCGCATTTCCCTCGCGACGCCTTCGCGCTCGCCGAATTCGACGGCACGCACCTCTACGAGCATAGCGATCCCCGCCAGGGCGCCCACATGGATTGGGGCACGCTCATCTTCAATTACGGCCGCCACGAGGTTCGCTGCTTCCTCGTCGCCAACGCCCTCGCTTGGCTCGACCGCTACCACCTCGACGGGCTGCGCGTCGATGCGGTCGCCTCGATGCTTTACCTCGACTACTCCCGCAAGGAGGGCGAGTGGATACCCAATCAATACGGCGGCCGGGAAAACCTCGAGGCCATCGCCTTCCTGCGCGAAACGAACCGCCTCGTTCACCACTACTATCCCGGCGTGCTGATGGTCGCCGAGGAAAGCACCGCCTTCGCCGGCATCTCCAAGCCGGTCGCCGAGGGCGGCATCGGCTTCGACTTCAAGTGGAACATGGGTTGGATGCACGACACCCTGAAGTTCTTCCAGAAGGAGCCCGTGCATCGTCGGTGGCACGTGAATGATTTCACGTTCGGCGCGCTCTACCAGTGGTCGGAGAACTTCATCACCGTCTTCAGTCACGACGAAGTCGTGCACGGAAAAGGCTCGATGCTGATGAAAATGCCGGCGCTGGAAATCCGCGACCGCGCCGCGCACCTCCGCTCTCTCTATGCCCACATGTGGGCTTGGCCTGGCAAAAAGCTGCTCTTCATGGGCGGCGAGTTCGGGCAGTCGCGTGAATGGGCCTACGCAGGCGCGCTCGATTGGCACCTGCTCCAGTATCTCGACCACGAGGGCATACGTCTGCTCGTCCGCGACCTGAACCACCTCTACAGATCGGAGCCCGTTCTCGGCCAGAACGACTTGGATGGCCGGAACTTTCGTTGGATCAACTGCACCGATGCGGACAACACCGTCATCAGCTATCTGCGCCATGACTCGGCGCAGCGCAGCTTTGTCGTCGCGGTCGGCAATTACACGCCGGTCACCCGCGAGGGATACCGCGTGGGCGTGCCGCGCGGCGGTTGGTGGCGCGAACTGATCAACACCGACAGCCACTACTACGGCGGCTCCGGCGCGGGCAACGGCGGTGGCGTCACGGCGGAAAAGGTGCCGTGGGACGGCTTCGATTACAGCATCAAGCTGACGCTCCCCTCGATCTCGACCACGCTCTTCAAGTGGACGGAGTCCGAGGCTTGAGCCGGCGCGCCTCGTCGGGATCTTGACTCCTCAACGGAAGGTGGACGGGCGCGTCCCCGTGCCCGCCTGCGGCTCGAGCTCCGATCTCCAAGCAACGGGCGGAGGGCCCCGCCCGTCCACCTGAAGTCCGAGGCAATCGGTTGCCGGTATAACGCGCCGACCGCGCGGTCCGCGACGGGATCAATACGGTTTTTCGTAGGTCTTTCCCTGCGCGTCGGTGAAGACGAGCAGGTTGGGACGAATGGCGCTCAGGCGCAGGCCGAGTTCGGGCGAGACGGTGTCATTCAGCCGCCAGACGCGCTCGTTCATGAGCACGCGGGCGTCCCGGTCCACGCCCCGCACGCCCGTGAGACGCAGGCTGGTGAGGAAGGCGTAGATTTTAGCTTCACGTTCGGCCGGCGTCAGAACCGCGGCCACCGGCACCACCGGCGCAGGAGCCGCAGGGGAAACAGCCTCCGCGGATGCGGGCTGAGCCGATGGCGTCGGCTGCACGGCGACGCCCGCCGCGGGTGCGACAGGCGTGGGGGCGGTGGGCGCGACCGGAACGGAAATCGGGCCGGCCGCCGGACTTGATACAACCGGAGTGGACGCCGGCTTGGTTTCTTGAAGGGCAGTGGCTGGGACAGGGACCAGCCCTGGCGCGGGCGTCGGAGCCGGGGCGGGGGACGGGGACGGCTTCGCTCCCGGAATCGCGGGCAAAACGACCATCGGCGCCGCAGGCATCGGCTCGGCGACGGTGGCGGCTTGGGAGGGCATGGGATGCGCTGGCGCGGCCGCCGGCGTGGGCACCGAGGCAAGGGGCTTCACCGGGGCTGACGTCGTCGATTGCGCCGGAGCGGAGTCGAAGCCGTAACGCATCACCAACACCGTCGCGGCGGCGCCGAGCGTGACCAGCCCAAGTCCAAACCAGAGGGCTCCGTGGGAACGTTTGTGCGAAGCGGCGCGCACGTGGGTTGTGACCGCGGCCGCGGCGACGCCGCTGGGCGCCGACGATAGCGGCGCGGTGTCGAGGCTGCGTTGGCGCTGGGCTTTTTTGAGGGCTTCGTTGATCAGGCTCATGGCGCGGGAAGGGGCTGAGTGTGGCGAACGTCGCTGCAGGTTGCTCAGCTGGTAAGGTTTTTCAGATCCTTGATCGCCCGGCGCACGTCCCACCACGAGACCTCGTCGGATTCGCGAATAAAAGCGGCAAGGAGCGCTTTGTCGCACAGATTATTCACCACGCGCGGGATTCCGCGGCTGTAGCGGTGGATGGAACGTAGGGCCCAAGGCGTGAACCATGGCCGGCCTTGGCTGCCCGAGCGAGTGAGCCGGTGCTGCACGTAATGCGAAAGATCGCCGCGGCTCAGCGGCTTGAGTTCGTAGTGAACGAGCACGCGCTGGCGCAGTTGCCGCAACTCCGGC
Source organism: uncultured Akkermansia sp. (assembly GCA_966212385.1). GTDB lineage: Bacteria > Verrucomicrobiota > Verrucomicrobiia > Opitutales > Opitutaceae > IMCC26134_A. The sequence goes on from CBIHRE010000356.1 coordinate 5,586, forward strand.
CGGGCGAGGACGTCTTTGAGCTCCGGCTGGCCCATGAGAACGATCTGGAGGA
>CBIHRE010000357.1:0-5636 GCA_966212385.1 uncultured Akkermansia sp.
CGACAACACCTTCACCAACGACACCGTCGACGTCTTCAAGGCCGGCGGCATTACCGCCGCGCAGCTCGTAGGCCAGACATTCGTCCTCACCGACGACGACAACCGCTTCAACGATCTACACGGCTGGCAGGAGCTGCCCTTGCACGACACCCACGCCACCGTGCTCCAACCCGTGCGCGCGAAATACGCCCCGGCCTTCATCGAGATCATCGATGCCAACGCGGCCGGCCTGAACCCTAACCGCACCGTGACCTTCAAGCTCAACGAGAGCGCCGAAGGCCACGCCATCAACGTCATCCCCGACGTTTACAACGACGCCATAGACGTCGAGGGGACGCAGTTCTTTTGGGCGCATGCCGTGGTGTTCGGTCTGCAACCCAAGACTAACCAAGACCTCGATCCTTACGCAGAAGCTCAATTTTTTGGCGGAACTCCGTTCACCCTAGCTGCTGATGGGTGGAGGAGCTTGGGCTACAGCGCCGTCTACATCGAATCGCACCGCGACTTGGTGATGTTTAGCGCCATGCCGGAATTAATTTACAACCCTTCCACCAATTTTTACGGCGCTGCGGCAGTCGCAGAACGCGTAGCCGCCTATCGAGCGCGGCTCCTTGGAACAGTTGCGCACGAGATCGGCCATGGCCCAACTGAAGGCCAAGACGACGACCATAACGACGGTGGCCTGATGAGCGACGGAGGCGGGACCATCGACATAGATTTTAGCGCGGCATCGATCCTTCGGTTCCGCAGCACGGAGGACTGGAAATGAGAATCATACGAAGCCTTCTGCTAATCGTCGCCCTAGCTTCCTCCCTCAAGGTCGAGGGTTCCGTCGTGAGAATCGCGGAGCAGAATTTAGCCGACGCTTTAGCCACCAGCCTCTCATCCTACCGTTCACGCGTCTCGACGGAGCCGGTCACATCGTGGTCACAGCTTGAAAGAATAAGCACGGCTCTCATCGGCCTTAACGCGTATCTCAACAGTGGGAGCATCACGGAAATTTATTCCTTCGTGCCGCTGGAGCAGCGAAGCCGCTTTCCCTCAGGCAACTTGGTGCTCGTTCAGTCCAACGCGATGGCATGGCCGGATGCGTGGAAAACGGAGGACCCGGAAAAACCCGGCCAATACCTCGAACACCCCCGCCACCAGGACATCCGCTTTCTGATCTACGAGAAGGACGGCAAGTTCATCGCGGAGCGGTGGTATGAAACCAAGTTCCAGTCCATGCTCGCGGAGACGGGGCTAACGATCCCACCTCCGACGCCCTACTACCCGCCGCCGCCAACGCCGCCGGGTGAAAAGCTCGCCGCCCTGTCTGCGCCATCGGTTCCCGTAGTCGCGGCAGAAACCACGCCCACGGCCGCCCCTGCGACCGTCCCAAAGCCCGCGCCCGCCCCGGCCACGCCTCCGCCCGCCAAGTCGTCCAATCCGCTTTGGTGGATCGTCGGCGCCATCGCGGCTCTGGTCACCGTGGTGTTGATCGTGAGGCGCAAAAACCCCAAGGCCTGACGCTCCCCAAGCCTCGGGTGGTGCCAGCGTTCGCTCACGCTCACAAAACGGCAGGGCTCCCCCGCACGCGGGGCGTGCTCAGTCCGCAGGAGTGTAACCCCGCCAAACGCGCCTCGGGAGAAGCCGAAGGGACGATGCGTTATCTATCGGCGGCCTGGAAGCACCAGAGTCCCTCAGTCCTCACCACCACTCTCGGCCTTCCCTGAAAACCACGATCAACAGCTTACACCGCCGCAATAACTCGGCATTAATCTTGCATCTAGCTCCGGACAAGGGAACTGCTTCTCCTGTTCATGCCGCACCTTCGCCAATCGCTCGCTGCCATTCCCGGCCCTCGATTCTGCGTATTTACTCTTACCCTTCTCATTGGCGCGCCCTTGCTCCACGCCCAAGCCCCCGCGAGCCCCGCCATCCCGATCTCGATTCAAGTCGCCGAGGTCGACGCCTGCCTGAAGGCGCAAAAACCCGCCGCCGCCGCCGACCTGCTGGATGAAATCATCCGCCGTGCCGAGGCCGGCGAAAAGCTACCGTCCAATCTCACCCGCGAGCGCCTCCTCCTCGCCGCCGCGAACACCCGCTTCCAGATCGGCCATCACGCTCGCGCCGCCGAACTCGCCGAGGCAGTCGAGAAAATGCCCTCAGTCTCCGCCGCGAGCCTCGGCGAGGCCCGCATGATCCGCGGCCTCTCGCTCGCCCTTCAGGAGAAATACGCCGACGCCATCCCCGTCTTCAAAGCCGCCGAAGACACGCCCGCTTTTCGCGACAAGGCCCTGCTCTACGGCGCCATGTCCGCCGCCCAGGCCGGCAAAACCGCCCTCGCCATCGCCACCTACAACCGCCTCCTCTCCGGCTCCGCCCGCGACCGCGACTGGGCCGAGGCCGCCCTCTCGCTCATCGACCTCCACCTTCGCGCCGGCAACCTCGCCGACGCCCGGCGCGGCCTCGCGCTCCTCCGAGGCAATCTAGGCCTCGTCGACAACCTAGCCGGCCTCAACCTCCTCTCCCTCCAGCTCGGGGACGCCTTCCTCAAACGCGGCGACCACGACGGCGCCCTCGCCGCCTTTCGCACCGTTTCCTCGCACGAGGTTCTCGTCGCCGAGCAGCAAAAACGGATCGCCGTTCTCGAGCGCGCGCTCGAACGCCTTCGCGGCCTGCAACGTCCCTCCGCGACCGAGGTCGACCTGACCCGCCGCCTCGGCGCCCGCCTCGAACAGGCCAAGGCCTCGCTCGCGCAGGTGGAAAAAATCCCCGCCTTCGACGCCACCCTCCTCCAGCGCCTCGCCCTCGCCTTCCAGGAGCGCGGCGGCGCCTGGGAGGCCGCCATTCTCTTCGAGGACATCCTCGCGCGCTTCCCCGATTCGCCCGAGCGCGAAAACGCCCACCTCGGCCTCGTGCGCGCCTACGCCGACGCCGATCGCTTTCAAAAAACGCGCGCCGCCATCGACCGCTTAACCCGCGAATACCCGAAATCCAAACTCGGCCCCCAGGCGCTCTACCTCGCCGCCCTCGCCGCCGGCCGACAAAACGACCTCCCGCTCCAGCTCTCCTTCCTCGACCTCGCGCTCGAAAGCCACGGCGCCCGCCACGACTTCGCCGAGCAGATGGCGCTCATGCGCGCCCACGCCCTCTTCACCCTCGGCCGCCACGGCGAGGCCCGCGAGGTCTCGCTCGGCTATGCGAAGACCTTTCCGAAGGGGAAATATATCGAGGACGCCCGCTACCTCGCCGCCATGGCCGACCTCGCCGAAGGCCGCGCCACCGAGGCCGAAAAACAAATCCGCGCCTACCTCAAGACCTTCCCCAAGGGTCGTTTCGTGCCCGACGCGCGCCACCGTCTCGCCGCCGTCGCGTATTCCCGCCAAGACTACACCGCCTGCGTCGACCTTTGCGACGACTGGCTGAAGGAGTATCCCGCGACCCACCCCCAGCGCGGCGAGGTCCACTCGCTCCGCGCCGACGCCCTCGTCGGCCTCGGCCGCATCGAGGACGCCGTCCCCGCCTACCAGCGCGCCCTCGCCCTTCCCCTCTCCGACGAGCAGCTCGGCTACGTCCTCGACGAACTCACCCGCCATCACCTCGCCCTCAAAAACAACGACGCCGCCGTCGCCATGTGGGAACGCTTCGCCGCCGAGCAACCCGAGCATCCCTACGTCATCAACGCCGCCTACTGGATCGGCCGCATCCGCAACCGCGAGGGCCGCTTCGACGAGGCGCTCGAACTCGTCTCCACCATCGTTCGCCGTCACGTCGGCGATCCGTCCCGAGGCGACGTCGAGCGCCTCCTCGTCGAGATCGCCGCCTCGCTCGCCCGACCGCCCCGCCGCACCAAAGGCGAGCCGAAGCCCGAGCCGGTCTCCGACGAGATCCTCTTCGAACGCGCCGAAAACCTCCTGCTCGCCGACGCCGCCAAAGACACGAACCCGACCGCCCGCGCCCGCGTTCTCTTCACCCAGTCCGAGATCGCCGCCTGTCGCGAAAACGCCGCGCTCCACGACGAGTTGCTCGGCCGCATCGCCGCCCGGTTCGCGCCCGACCAACTCCCGCCCGGCATCCTCGGCAAAGTCGGCGACACGCTCCTCGCCGAAGGCCAGTCGGACCTGGCCAAGACCTTCTACGCGCAGATCATCGCCGCCCACCCCAAGTCCGTCTTCGCCGATTTCGGCTACGTCGGCCTCGGCGAGATCGCTCTCCGCGAAGGCAAGGGCGCCGAGGCGCTCGCGCGTTTCGACGCCGCCATCGACCTCGCCGGCGCTCGCTTCAAACAAAAGGAGGCCACCCTCGGCCGCGCCCGCGCCCAGCTTCTCCTCGACCGGCCCGAGGCCGCGCGCGCCCTTCTCGAAGAAGTCGCCGCCAACCGCGCTTGGCGCGGCGAGGCCACCGCCGAGGCGCTTTTCCTCCTCGCCGAAATCTCCTTCCGCCGCGGTTCGCCCGAGGACCTCGCCAAGGCCCAGGCCCATTACCAGCGCATCTACCTCTCCTATAAACGCTACCCCGCCTGGGTCGCCAAAGCCTACCTCCGCTCCGCCGAAACTTTCGAAAAACTCGGCCAACACCAGGAAGCCCTGACCACGGTGAACCGCCTCTTAACCTTCCGCGAACTCGAGCGCTTCCCCGAGTGGCAGCAGGCCCTGACCCTCAAGCCCCGCCTCGAAGCGAACGTCGCCGTCGCCCCGTCCGCGCCCGCCCCGGCCGTCACGCAAACCTGACCCGCCGCTCTTCGACCGATGCGCCCCTCGCCCCCGTCCGCCCTGATCGCGTTGATCGCCACGCTCCTCCTGCCCGTCCGCGCTTCGGCCCAACGCTACCTTCTGAAAGACGGCACCGTCCTCCAGGCGGCCGACCTCACCCTCGGGCCGACCGGCCTCGTGCAAAAGGTCAAGCTGCCCGAGGGCGGCTCCTTCGAGCGCATCTATTCCATAGGCGACCTCGCGCGCATCGACTTCCCCGAGCCCGCCGCCCTCGACGACGCAGAAGCGCTCGTCGCCGCCGGCAAAGGCGCCGAGGCCCTGCCCTTGCTCGAACCCGTCTGCCGCCAGTTCGCGCCTTTCGCCAAGCTCCCGGGCTCCCACTGGCCCCGGGCCGCGCGGCTTCGGCTCCAAGCGCTCCTCCAAGGCGAAGACGCCGCCGCCATCGCCGCCGCCGCTCGCGAGCTGCTCCAAAGCGGCCCCGGCCCCGAGTCCGCCGGACTCGCCAAACTCGCGCTCGCCCGGCTCGACGCCCGCGCCGGCAACGAGCCGCTCGCCCGCGCCATGCTCGACGAAATCGTCCGCGACGCCCCGCCCGACATCCAGGCCCGCGCCTGGCTCCTGCGCGGCGAGCTCGCCGCCGCCCGCTCCGCGCACGAGGAGGCGCTCGAGTGCTATCTCCGCATTTCCGTCTTCCACGGCACGCTTGACGAGCTCATGCCCGCCGCGCTCCTCGGCTCCGCCCGCGCCTACAAAGGCCACGGCGACACCCCGCGCGCCAAACGCGCAGCCCGGGAGCTCGTCGACGACTACCCGGCCAGCCGCGAGGCCGCGCAGGCCAGGGCCGAGTTCAAGTTGTAACCTTTTATTCGATACACGCCACGCCCGCCTCCTCGCCGCACCGATCTCCGCCGCCCTCGCTCCATTTCCACCGCTTCCCTC
>CBIHRE010000358.1:0-5633 GCA_966212385.1 uncultured Akkermansia sp.
ACCGCACCGCGCGGGATCAAGGTGCCGCGGTGTGGCTGGGTGGGGGCGCGGCGTTGGGCCATGAGCACGCGTTCGCGGGCGTGGAGGAGGTTCTCCAGCTCGGCGATCTCGCGCTCGCGGTCGGCGAGGCGGGCCTGCAGCTCCTCGAGGGCGCGTTCGCGGGCGTCGGACTCTTGCTCTCGGGCGCGGAGGCCGCGTTCGAGCTCGAGCAGGCGGGCGCGCTCGGCGGAGCTCAGGCTGGAGTTGGGAAAGGGGGACGCCGAGGCGGACGGGAAAGGGGAGCGGCTGTTGATGCGCTGCTCGACCTTGCGTTGCACGTCGGGGTGGGCGTCGGCGTAAGCGAGGGAAATGAGGCCTCCGGTCGGAGGGCCACCGGCGCCGGCTCCCGGAGCGCGGCGGGGCAGGCTAAGCGGCTGCGGGCGACGCGGGGGAGGCAGGCCCGAGCCCTTCGCGGGGAACGGGAAGGGGGGATTGGGCGGCGGATTGGGCGTGGGAAGGTCGGGCATGGCGGGGCGGGGCTCAGGCGCGGCCGAAGAGTCGGTCCCAGAAGGAGCGGGGCTTGGGCGGAGCGGGAGGAGGCGGGAGGTGGGGCTGGAGCAGGCCGGCCACGGCGGGACGGAGCGAGGCGTCGCCGACGCCGGCGACGAGCTGCGCGGTCGGCGTGCCGGCCGACGAGGAGGCGCGCAGGGCGTCGAGCTCGGCGGGGAACCAGGCGACGAGGCGGGAGACGCGCGAGCGGATGGCGGCGGGGGCGGCGAGCGGGTCGGCGGCGACGGCGGCGCGGGAGCCGGCGTCGAGGAGACGGGCCTCGAGCACGAGGCCTTCGAGGAGGTGGAGCCCCTTGGCGCCGGGGCGGAAGGGGAGGAAGCGGGCGAGCGTTTCCTCGTCCTTGTGGGCGAGGGCGTTGAGGAGGGTGCGGAAATCGCCGCCGACGATCACGGATTGGGCGAGGCGGGATGCGAAGGCGACGAACTGGCCAAGCGTATCCACTTTTTCGACACGGCAGAGCTCGACGGTGCTCTCGGAGAGTCCGGAGAGGGCGAGGGGAAAATCGGCGGGGAGCTCGAGCTTGGCCATGTTTTTGACCAGCGGGGAGTCGCGGTCGGAATCGACGGCGGATTCCGCGCCGAGGTCCATCATGTCTCCGAAAGGTTCGTCGAAGGCGGCGGTCTCGGTGAGGATGGCGATGAGCTGGCCAAGCTGGGCGGGCGGGAGGCCGCGGGAGGCCAGGGCGCCGACGACTTGGGAGTAGGGGAGGTAGATGTAGGCGGCGGGGGTCTCCTCGGCGCTGTTGATCGGCCAAGGCGGCACGTCGAGGTCGGCGGCGAGGCTGGCGAGCGGGGTGTCCACCATGATGGACTTGGCGAAGGCGGCGCGGGCTTTGTCCCACGCGGCGGCGTCGGCGGAGACGGGAGGAGTGGTGGCCATGGTGTGCGAGAGGTCGGTGCGAAGCGGAGAGGGAAGGAAAGCCGGGAGGCGAAGAAGCGCGAGGGTTGCGGGCCGGATTTGGCGCGGCCTAAACCGCGACGGGGGCGTTGCGGAGCAACTCCTCGGCGATGCGTTCGTAGTCGCGGACCACGTTGTCGCCGGCGGCCTCCTGTCCGAGGAGGTTGACGGGGAGTCCGAGGGCGACGGCGCGGCGCACCACCATGGCGTCGCGCACGAAGGACTCGAAGATGCGCGCGTCCTTCGAGGTGCGCTTGGCGGCTTTGAACTGGTTGAGGCGGAGCTGCATGCGCATCTTGGGCACCTCGATGTCCACGCCGGTCTTGATGGCGTTGAAGATGATGCCGTGGACCTGCGCGGCGGGGCCCATGGAGGCCTTGCGGAAGCTGGCGGAGAGCTGGTGGAAGCGCCCGAGCTTTTCCACGAGCAGGGTAAAGCCGATGAGCGAGAGCGCGTCGGGGTTGGCGGGAACGTAGATCTCGTTGGCCGAGAAAATGCCGCACTGGGAGGCGCGGAGGATATTGGGCGGGCAGTCGAAGAGGATGAAGTCGTAGTCCTGCTCCACCTCGGCGAGTTGTTCTTGGAAAATGACGTAGGCGGGCCGCTTCGGGTCGCCGGTGTATTCGCTCTCGAGGTCGACGAGGTTGAAGCTGGTGGGCAGCAGGTCGAGGCCGGGGAGGGGGTGGCCGCCGGCCTTGTCGGTGACGACGTCGCGCACGATGATGTCGCGGACGCGTTGCTTGGCGGGTTCGAAGATGGAGTAGACCGCGCCTTCGCCGCTGGTGTTGATGGGATTCCAGCGGTCGAGGTTGAGGAGCCAGATGGAGGCGTTGGACTGCGTGTCGAAGTCGCAGAGCAGGACGCGCTGGCCGTAGCGGGCGAGGCAGGCGGCCGTGTTGACGATCAGCGAGGTCTTTCCGACGCCGCCCTTGTAGTTAATGAAAGCAAGTTTGCGGGCCATAGGCTGGGATGTCGTGGGTTTTTACAATTCGCGCGGGTTTGCGCGAGGGGGAAGCGGGGGGCCGCCCCTGTTTTAACCAGTTTTTGCTATCGCCGCCAAGGCGCCAGGCGGCCTGTTGTCCGGAATGACCAAGTCTCCCCTCGATCGCGCGCGTCGCTTGCTCTGCGCTTTGCAAGATCAGATCCAGTCGACGCTTATCGCCGCACGCAGGCGGGAGGGCAGCCGCTTCGCGCGAGTGGCGGCGGTGACGGCGGAGGATACGATTTTCCACGTCGATAAGCTCTCCGAGGCCGCGATTCTTGGCTGGATGGAGGGCAACTGGCCGCGTGCGTGGCCGGTGGAGCTGGTCATGGAGGGGCTGGAGGCGGAGACGACTTTCCCGCGCGGCACGCCGGTGGCGCGGACGAAGTGGAAACTCATCCTCGATCCGATCGATGGCACGCGCTGCATCATGTATGACAAGCGTTCCGCCTGGGCGCTGGCGGGACTCGCTCCGCAACGCGGGGCCAAAACGAATCTCCGCGACATCGTGGTGGCGGCCATGACCGAGCTGCCGACGGAAAAGGCCGGCGCGGCCGACCAGTTCAGCGCGGTGCGCGGCGGGCGTCTCGTGGCGACGAGGCGCGATCTGCGGACCGGCGCGGTGAAGAAGTGGACGCCGCGCCCGAGCACGGCGCGCGATTGCGACCACGGTTTCGCGTCGCTGGTGAAGTTTTTCCCCGAGGCGAAGTCGTTGACCGCGGGTGTGGAGGAAACGCTGTGGCGCGAGCTGGGCATGTTTTTGAAGGACGGCGGCGCGCGCGTTTTCGACGACCAGTATATCTCCACCGGCGGACAGCTCTACGAGTTGCTCGTCGGCCATGACCGGATGATCGGCGACCTGCGCCCCTTGCTGCTGCCAAAGGCCGGGGCGCCCGCCGCGCTGTGTTGTCATCCTTACGATATTTGCACGGCGCTCCTGCTCGAGGCGGCCGGCGGCGTGGTCGAGGGGCCTGACGGCAAGCCGCTGAGCGCGCCGCTCGACACGACTTCGCCGGTGGCCTGGGTGGGCTACGCGAATCCCAAGCTGGCTCGGCTGATCCGTCCGGCCCTGCGAAACGCCTTGGTAAAACTGCCCAAGGCTCTGCCCTGACTTTACTTGCCATTTGGCGCTCTCGGGCGTGTTTTCGCCCGCCCATGAGGTCCCCGCGAATTGTCCCCGTTTCGTGGCTGGCGCTGGCGCTTGCCTGCCTTTGCGCGGCGTGCTCGGCGGGTCGGGCGCGCGCAGAGGAGGTGCCCAAGGGAGCCGGATCTTCGGCGGGTTTGAAATGGCGGCACCAATTTCAATTCGCCGGCTACTATGCGGCGGTGGAGAAGGGTTTTTATCGCGAGGCGGGTCTGGAGGTGGAGCTGCGCGAGGCCCGACCGGAGTCGGACCATGTGGATGCGGTCCTGTCGGGCGAGGCTCAGTATGGCGTGGGCAACTCCGACCTCCTGCTCAGCCGCGCCGCAGGGAAGCCGGTCGTGGTGCTCGCGCCGATTTTCCAGCATTCGCCGTTGGCGCTGATCGCGCGCAAGGCGCCGGAGATCGTGTCGATGCAGAGTTTGCACGATCGGCCGATGATGATGATCGACTCGGAAAAGGCGGAGATCCTCGCCTACTTCAAGCACGAGGGCGTCGACATCGCCGGGCTGAAAATCCGGCCGCACACGCACCGCATCGAGGATTTCATCGAGGGGAAGGTCGACGCGATGTCCGCCTACTCGACGGACCAGCCTTTCTATCTGCGTCAGGCCGGGGTGCCCTACATGATTTTCATGCCCCGTTCGGGCGGAATCGATTTTTACGGCGACACGCTTTTCACCACCGAAGAGCAGATCCGCCGCCGTCCGGAGCAGGTGCGGGCCTTCCTGCGCGCGAGCCTTCGCGGCTGGGACTACGCGCTCGCGCACCGCGAGGAAATGGTCGACCTGATCCTCGACAAATATTCCCGCCGACTGACTCGCGAGCACCTCCTGTTCGAGGCGGAAAAGACCTCCGAGCTGATGCACCCGGGGCTCATCGAGGTGGGGCATAACAACCCCGGACGCTGGCGGCACATCGCCCAGACTTATGCCGAGTTTGGCATGGCGCCGCGCGACTTCGACGTGGAGCCGATGCTCTACGATCCCGACCCGCGGCCGGATTTGCGCGGGTGGTATTGGGCGTTGGGAATCTCGGCCGCGGTGGCGCTGGCGGCGCTCGGCTGGATCGCGCCGCTGGTGCGGCTCAACCGCCGTCTGCGCCGCGGCGAGCGCCAGTATCGGCAGCTCGCCGAGAACGCGCCTTTCCCGGTCGTCATCACCGACCTCGACTCGGGCCGCCTGATGTTCGTCAACCGCCTCGCGGCCGATCTGCTGGGTGGCGCACCGGAGACCTTTTTTTCCCGCCGCGCGGTGGAGTTTTACTGCGACCCCGCCGACCGCCAACGCCTGCTGGCCGACGTCGACGGCGGGGCGGCGGCCGCGCCGAGAGAGGTGCGGCTGCGGACGCTCGCCGGGAGCGAGATCTGGACCCTCTTGTCCGGCGCGAAGGTCGAGTTCGACGGGCGGAGCGGTATCGTCGTCGCGTTTCACGACATCACCGTGCGCCGCGAGATGCAGGAGGAGCTGCGGCGGGCGAAGGAGGCGGCCGAGGCGGCGAACGCCGTGCGCAGCCGCTACCTCGCCGTGATGTCGCACGAAATTCGCACGCCGATGAGCGGCATCCACGGGCTCACCGACATGATGCTGTGCGAGGCCGAGGGGCTGGCGCCGGAGCATCGCGACAATCTGCTCATGATGCGCGACACCGCGCAGAGCCTCATGCGCCTGGTGAACGAGATGCTCGACTGGTCGCAGCTCGAGGCAGGCGCCATGTCGCTCGACGCCGCGCCGGTGATCCTGGCGGATTTTCTCCGGCATCTGCTCGGGCTCTTCCGGCCGGCGACCGAGGCGCGCGGCGTGGAGCTCGGGCTCGAGATCGCCACGGACGCGCCGGGAGTCGTATTGACCGATCCGCTACGCCTGAGGCAGATAATCTCCAATCTCGTCTCGAACGCGGTCAAGTTCACCGACCGGGGCTCGGTCCGCGTGACGCTCACCGCCGAGCGGGCGGAGGGGCGGCGCTGGCGGCTGCGTTTCGCGGTGCGCGACACCGGCCCCGGCATCTCGCCGGAGGTGCAGGCCAAGCTCTTCGCGCCCTACGTGCAGGCCGACGCCTCGGTCG
>CBIHRE010000359.1:0-5623 GCA_966212385.1 uncultured Akkermansia sp.
CGTCGTCGATCACCACGAGGCGCTCGCCTTTGCCCTGCGGCAGCGGCGCCTCGTCTTCGATCGGACTGGGCGCCGCCTGCGGCGTATGCGCGGGGAAATAGAGCTCGAAGGTCGTTCCCTCGCCCGGCCGGCTGCGCACGAGGACGGCCCCGTCGTGCGCCTGCATCACCCCGTGCACGACCGCCAGTCCCAGCCCGGTGCCTTCGCCCGGGCCCTTGGTGGTGAAAAAGGGTTCGAAAATACGATCCATGACCTCGCGCGTCATGCCGCGCCCGGTGTCGCTCACCGAGAGCCGCACATGGCTGCCCGGGCGTGGCTTGCCGCCGTTGCGAGCGGATTGCTCGGAGGTCACCTCGACGAGGTCCAGCTTCACGCCGAGGCGCCCGGGCCGGGAGCCCATCGCGTGGCCGGCGTTGGTGCCGAGATTCATGAGGACCTGGTGGACTTGTGTCACGTCGGCGAGAACCGGAGGCAGGTTCGAGGCGAGATCCACGTCGAAGCTGATCATCGCGGGGATCGTCGCGCGCAAAAGCGACAAAGGCTCCTGGACCACCTCGGCGAGCAAGACCGCCTTGCGCTCGTGCCGGCCGGGACGGCTGAAGGTGAGGATCTGCCTGACCAAGGCCGTCGCGCGCGCCCCGGCCTGCGCCAGGGCCCTGAGATAGGCGTCCACCTGGGGACCTCCGCCGTTCAGCTGGAGCTGGAGCAGCTCGGTGTAGCCGGTGATCGCGGCGAGGATGTTGTTGAAGTCATGCGCGATGCCCCCGGCGAGGGTGCCGATGGCCTCCATTTTCTGCGCCTGCAGAAACTGCTCCTCGAGCTGACGCTTCTCCGTGATGTCCTCCGCCGTGCCGGCGATGCGATAGACCCGCCCATCCGCGTCCTTGATCGGGTAGGCGCGATCGCGGACCCAGCGGATGGAGCCGTCCGGCCGCACCACGCGGTAGGTCTCGTTGTAGTCCCCCTCGATCTGGCGCCGCGCCGCGGCCGCGACGCGATCCCGATCCTCGGGATGCAAAGGTTTCAACCAGTCGGACGGACGCGCCAGCACGTCCGCGCAAGACCGGCCCCAGATCGTTTCATAGGCCGGGCTGATGTAGAGCATCTTTTGTTTCTCCGGATCGGTGAGCCAGAAGACCTCGTGGATGTTTTCCGCGATCTGCCGGAAACGCTCCTCGCTGACGCGCAAGGCCTCTTCGGTGCGCCGCCGCGCGCTCACGTCGATTTGCACGCCGATGTAGTTGGAAATGTGCCCGGACTCGTCGCGCACCGGCGTGATCGAGACGTGGTTCCAGAACGTGGCGCCGTCCCGGCGATAGTTTACCACCTCTCCCTCGTAGGCCCGCTCCTCGCGAAAGGCCGCGCGCATCGCCTCTATCTCATGCGGCGAGGTCTCGGGCCCCTGCATGAATGCGCAATTGCGGCCGAGCACCTCCTCCGGCGAATAGCCGGTGAGCCGGGTGAAGGCCGGGTTCGCGTAGAGGATGCGCCGCTCCGCGTCCGCCAGCAGCACGCCCATGGGCATCGCTTCCAATGCCTCTTCACGGAGACGACGCGAGGCCTCGCTCGCGCGAAGTGCGGCCCGCTCGCGGGCCAGTTGCGCGCGGCTGAAGGCGTTCTCCAGCGTCGCCGGGATCTCGTGCAGGTATCCCGGCCGTTTGACGACGTAGTCCGAGACGCCGAGCCGCAAAGCTTCGACCGCCACGGCCTCGTCGCCCTGGCCCGTAACCAGCCCCACCGGCGGCCTCGGGGCGCCGCCGCCGAACAGCTCCCGCAACAGCTCCAGCGCGTTGATCCCCGAGAGCCGGTAGTCGAGCATGAGCACGTCGTAGCCGCCGGGCTCGGCCGACAACCGCGCGCGCACTTCCGCGGCCGTGCTCGCGGAATCGACGCGGATATGGGCCGCGTGCCGCTCCAGGTGGCGTCGCGTCAGATCGGCGTCGACCGCGTAGTGCTCGGCATAGAGCACACGCAAGGGGCGGGTGCGCTTTTCCAAGCCGGCCCGGAAGGCGGCCACCGCGGACTCGAGAACGCCCGCGAGCCGCTTCAGGTAGTCGCCGCGTTTCGGCAGGTAGTCGTCCACCCCGGCCTTCAAGGCGGCCACCGCGCTGCGCTCGTCGCCCAGGCCCGTGAGCATGACGAGGGCGAGAGGAAGCTCCCGCTCGCGGATGCCGACCACGAGATCGAGTCCCGAACCGTCGGGCAGGTTCAGGTCGATGACCACCGCGTCGAAATCGCCGGGGCGCTCCAGAAGCGCCCGGGCTTCGGACAAAGTGCCCGCGAGACTGAGCTTCAGGTCGGGCAAGGCCCGGCGCAGCTCGATCTGCGCAAGGTCGGCGTCCAGACGGTTGTCTTCGACATAAAGGATGCGCATGGCCAGGGGTGGGGCGACTAAAGAAGGTGGCGGGAAAACGAGTGGTTTCAAAGCTCGACGGGCTCAGCACGGACGTGAGTTCAGCACCGTCCAATAGACCTCGATCTGGGAGGCGACATCGACGAACTTGTCGAAGTCCACCGGCTTCACGATGTAGGAATTCGCGCCAAGCTCGTAGGCGCGCCGCACGTCCTGGCTGTCCGCCGAGGTCGTGAGCACGACGATGGGCACGCCGCGCAGTTTTTCGTGCGCCTTTATCTGGCGCAGCACCTCCAGGCCGTCGACGCGGGGCAGTTTCAGATCGAGGAGGATCACCGCCGGCAAGGTCTCGCCGGATTCCCAGCGCGGCACCCAGGCAAGCGCCTCCTCGCCATCCCGCGCCACCTCGATCCGGTTGACGAGCCGGCGCTTTTTAAAGGCGCGGAGGGCGAGATCCACGTCCATGGGGTTGTCCTCGACGAGGAAAATGGGGGGCTGGGGGTTCATGAATGAAGAGGGAGTTCGACGAAAAAGGTGGCGCCGCGGCCGGGCTCGCTGAACGCCCAGGCCCGGCCGCCCATGCGCTCGACCGCCTTGCGCACGATCGCCAGGCCCACCCCGGTGCCGGGATAATCTTCCGCGCGGTGGAGGCGCTGGAAGATATCGAAGATGCGTTCGACGAACCGCATCTCGAAGCCGATGCCGTTGTCGCGCACCCATAACAGGTATTTGCCGTCCTCCACCCGCCCGCCGACCTCGATGCGCGGCGGCTTCGACGCGCGGGTGAACTTGAGCGCGTTGTCGAGGAGGTTGCGAAGGACTTGGGAAAGCCCGCTGATATCCGCGCGGACGGCCACGTCGGGAAGGTCGACGGTGAATTCCACCCCTCGCGCGATCAGCTCCTCGCCGAATCCGACCGGCAGGGCGTCGATCACCGCCCGCGGCTTCACCGGCGTGAGCATCATCGCGCGCCGCTCGATCTGCGAATACGAGAGCAGATCGTCGATGAGCTGCCCCATTTGCTGGCTCGCATGCCGCACCAACGCGAGGAAACGCCGCCCCTCGTCGTCGAACTTGTCGCCGTAGTCCTCCTGCAGCAGGCGGCTGTAGCCGTCGATCCCGCGCAAGGGCGCCTTCAAGTCGTGGGAAACCGAATACGTGAAGGTCTCCAGCTCCCGGTTCTTCGCCTGGAGCTCGGCGGTGCGGGCCGCCACCCGGCGCTCCAGATCGGAGTTGAGCTCGCGGACCTTTTCCTCCGCGCGCCGGCGTTCGGTGATGTCGACGCCCACGCCGACCAGACAGGTTTCCCCGTGAAACTCCACCGTCCTGCCCGTGAAAAAGTAGGGCGTCAGGGAGCCGTCCTTCGCCCGAAAATTCGCCTCCACCTCGGACGCCCCTTTCGCGAAGACCTCGGTGATCTTTTCCCGCAACAAGGGCTTTTCCTCCTCGGTGAAAAAATCGATCGGGCTCATCCCGGCGATCTCCGCCGCGGAGTAGCCCGTCGCGCGCTCGAAATCGTGGTTCCAGCGCAAGAACCGGCCTTCCTTCGTGTAGAGATAAAAGGCCCCCGGCAGGCTATCCACGATGGCGTCCGAGAAATCGCGCTCGGCGCGCAAGCGGTCCTCGGTCTCGCGGCGCTTCAAGTCCTCGCGGTGCAGGCTGCTGGCGGTGTGCCAGGCCAGCGTCGCGAATATCACCACGTTGGACATCGCGAAAACCGCCAAGCCCGTCTCCAGTCCATACCATCCCGCCCGCTCGCCCTGGAGCCGCACCCAGCCCACCGCCAAGGGCGCGAGAAGGGCGGCCGGGAACAAACGACGCAAAAGCGTGCTCCCCGCGGTGTCGCCATTCCACATCATCACGAAACCGCCGTCGGGCCGCGCGAAAAACACGCCCGCGCCCACCACCATGAAAAGCAAGGCCGAGGGCAGCGAAATCGGATAATATTCTCCTTTCGCTTCGCCTCCGTAAAGATACCTCGCGGCCACCGTGAGCCCGAGGAAAAACACCAGCCCCGCGACGGCCTGCGCCACCGGACTGAACACACGACGCGCCGTCGACACGAGCGCCCACCCGGAAAGCAGGGCGCCCACGGCGGCCAAAACCGCCATCCGCCCCGGCCCCGCGTGCGGCGTGAATCCGAACATGTCGACCTCGCTCGGCCATCCCATCAGGTAATAAAAAAGGCGCCTCGCCCCGATCAGCGCCACGGTCGCTCCCAACGCAAAAGCCGTCCGACGCCAGATCCGGGCCCGCGCCTCGTCCTCCCGGGTCATCGCCCGTGTCACCGCCACCAAGGCCAGGCCCAACAGCAAGAAGGTCATCGCGGTCACCGGCACCATGGGCCGCCAGCCGATATACACCTGCGTCAAGGGGCGCCAATCGATCATCCAGCCCAACAACACCAGCGCCCCGACGGCGAAAGCCACGCCCCCGGCCATGCCGGCGACCCGCAGCGAGCGAATGTAGGTGACGGGAAGCGGCATGGGACCAGAAACCAGGCTGCGCGCGTAACCACTTGGCACGCAAAGCAGGACCGGTAAAAACCCTGTATGCCAGAGACCCCGCGCCTGCGCAAGAACACGGATCAGATTTGGGGTATTTACCTGCTAGGCGTGCAAGCACCGCCGAACCTGCGGCGCACGCGCGTATCGTTTGTCCCTCGGGCACGCTTCACACCCGCCCTTTGATGTCCCGCCCATGATAGCCGCCGTCTCCGCCGAGGCAGCCCGCCACGACGCGAACAAAGCCCCGCCCCTTGCTTCCGCCCCACCCGCTGCGGGCTTGCCCTCCCCCGCCGCGCCGCGTGTGCTCGCCGTTTTTCCCCGGCCCATGACCTCCGCGCAGATCCGCCAGTCCTTCCTCGATTTCTTCCACCAGCAGAAGCACACGATTGTCCCCTCGTCCTCGCTTCTGCCGGATTCCCCCGGACTGCTCTTTACCAACGCCGGCATGAACCAGTTCGTGCCCATCTTCCTCGGCGACCGCGCGCCCGACGTCTCCAAATGGGCCGGCGTCCGCCCGTCCTCCGACACCCGCGCGGCCGACACCCAGAAGTGCATCCGCGCCGGCGGTAAACACAACGACCTCGAGGACGTCGGCTACGACACCTACCACCACACGCTCTTCGAGATGTTGGGCAACTGGTCCTTCGGCGACTACTTCAAGAAGGAGTCGCTCACCTGGGGCTGGCAGCTCCTCACCAAGGTCTGGGGCATCCCCGCCAAGCGCCTCTTCGCCACCGTCTACGCGCCCAATCCCGGCGACCCC
>CBIHRE010000360.1:0-5616 GCA_966212385.1 uncultured Akkermansia sp.
AAAAACCTATCAGGGGTAAGGGGCGATTATTAGTTTATCGCATGAGTGCGAAACGAAAAAAGCGGCTCCGTGGTAAGGAGCCGCCGTAAAGAGCGGAAAAAAGTCTCAGAAACCGCGCTGCCAAGCGCCGCCAACAGGCCGCGCACTCGAGGCAAGGGCCTGCCGAAGCCATGGCGCCTCAAAAGAAGCGAATGGTCTTCGTGGCCATCTTGGCGTGCTCCTCGTCGGAGCAGCCGGCGTTGGTGGGAGAGTCGGCGGGCTTGTCGACCGGCTTGATCAGATCGTTGGCCAAAAGGTAGTTCTCGACCTCTTCACCGGAAACGTCGGCCAGCATCACGCCGTCGATCTCCACGCAGGGCGAAAGGGGCTGGCCGGACTTGGCCACCATCTCGGCGTAGTTGTCGCGATTGTTGATGATGTCGATGTCCTCGAACGCGAGGTTGTGCTTGCGCATGATGGCGCGGACACCGTTGGACCATCCACAGGACGGCTTGAGATAGGCTTTGATTTTCATGACAGGCAGCAAAGTCAGGACGTGAAGGCCCGCAAGGTAGGGAAGGCGGATAGCCCGGCGAAAGGAAAATTCCCGGCGATAAGCAAAAAACGCGTCCCGATATCTTGGCCGGATGCGGAGGCGGGAACCGCCGAGGGGCGGAAGGCCACCTATTTTTCGAGGTGCGCGATGCCCGATTTTTCGCCCGACTGCCCCTTCCATGTTGTCCTCCGCCCAGATCGCCGCCGCCCTGCCCGCCCAAGCCCGCACGTCCATCGACGGCCTGCCTTTTCCCAAGATAGCCTCCGGCAAGGTCCGCGAAATCTTCGATCTCGGCGACGCCCTCCTCCTCGTGGCGACGGACCGGCTCTCGGCCTTCGACGTCATCCTCCCCGACGGCATCCCGGGCAAAGGCATCCTGCTCACTCAGATGAGCCACTGGTGGTTCGGCCGCACGACCGGCATCATCGAAAACCACCTCCTGCCCGACCAAGAGGGTGAATTCGCCCGCCGCGGCATCACCGACCGCGACTTGCGGTTGCGCAGCATGATCGTCCGCAAATTGAAGCCCCTCGCCATCGAGTGCGTAGTGCGCGGCTACCTCGTCGGCAGCGGCTGGTCCTCCTACCAAAAGACCGGCGTTGTCTGCGGGCATCGCCTCCCGGCCGGCCTGCGCCAGGCCGACCGCCTCCCCGCCCCGCTTTTCACCCCGACCACCAAAGCCCCCAAGGGCCAGCACGACGAGCCCATAGACGACGCCCAAGGCGCGGCCATCGTCGGCGCCGCCCTCTACGAAAAGGTGAAGGCCACGAGCATCGCGCTGTATTCACTCGGCCACGACACCGCGGCCAAGGCCGGCATGATCCTCGCCGACACCAAGTTCGAGTTCGGCACCGACGCTTCGGGCAAACTCGTCCTCATCGACGAAGTCCTCACGCCCGATTCCTCCCGCTACTGGCCCGCCGCCGACTACCGCGTCGACTGCTCGCCCCCGAGCTACGACAAGCAGTTCGTCCGCGACCACCTCCTCGCGCTGAAGTGGAACCAGCAGCCCCCCGCCCCCTCCCTGCCCGCCGACGTAATCGGCCGCACGCGCGACAAATACCTCCAGGCGCTGAAGAATCTCCTCGGATAAGGATGAACTGATTCGAAAAACAGCTCCGTCGCCATGCCCTCCACCGCGCCTCTCACCGTCTATACCTACAAAAGCTGCGACACCTGCCGCAAAGCGACCAAGTGGCTCGCCGCGCAGGGCATCGCGTTCGAGGAGCGCCCGATTCGCGAAACCCCGCCGACCATCGCGGAACTGCGCGCCATGCTCGGCCACCTCGGCGGCGAACGTCGCCGTCTGTGCAACACCTCGGGCGGAGACTACCGCGCGGAAAAGCTGGGCGAGGTCCTCGACACGCTCCCCGAGGCCGACTTCCTCGCCCGCCTCGCCGCGAACGGAAATTTGATCAAACGCCCATTCCTCCTCCGAGGCGCACCGAGTCCGCTCGGCTTGGTGGGCTTCAGCGAAACCGCGTGGAAAGCCGCGCTCTGCGGCTAGATCCGTTCTCAAGGTGGGCGGGTGCGTCCCTGCGCCCGCCGCGTCGCGTCGATCACGGGCGGCGGAACCCGCCCGTCCACCAAAGGCCTTCCGGCCCCAGCCCGAGCCCTTCGCGCTACTGCATCGCCCCGCCCGCACGTTCCGGCTTCGAGGCCTGCCCGCAACAACCGCTGCGTTTCGCCCGCACCAGCTCGCGCCGCAGCCAGTCGAGCGCGCCGTTCACCGCGCGCTGTTTCACCGCCGCCCGCGGACCCGACTGCGCCAAGCGCCGCGACCACACGCCTCCTGGCGTGTAGAGCGCCAAAAAGATCGTCCCCACCGGATTCTCCTTCGTGCCGCCGCAGGGCCCCGCGAAGCCGGTGATCGCCAGTCCAAAATCCGCCCCCAGCCGCTCCGCAACGCCGGCGGCCATCGCCACCGCGTTTTCCGAGGACACCGCGCCATGCTGGAGCAAAATATCCTCCGGCACGTCGAGCAGCTGCATCTTCGATTCGTTCGAGTAGCACACGCAGCCACCCGCGAAAAACTTCGAGGCGCCAGCCACGTCGGTGAAACAGTTGGCCAGCAGCCCGCCCGTCGCCGTCTCCGCCACCGCCAGCGTATGATCGCCCGCCCGCAGCAGATCCGCGCAAACCTTCGCGAGCGAATCGTGCCCGATGCACAAAAAATCCTCGCCGAGCAACGTCGCGCATTCGCGAGCCAGCTCCTGCAATCGCTCCATCGAAAGCGAGCCCGAGGGCGAGCTCAGGCGCAGGTCGACCTGCCCTTGGTGCGCGCAAAACGCGATCGAGAGCGCGTCCCCATGCGGAGCCAGCGCCGGCTGCAACTTCACCTCGAGCGCGCTTTCGCCGATCCCGGCCGTGCGCACCTGGACGTAGGCCTCCCGCTCCGAGAGCAGCCCGAGCCTGGCCAGCCGAGGCAGGACCTGCTCGGTGAACATCGGGTTCATCTCGTTCGGGGGCCCGGGCAGCATGACGAGCACCTTGCCATCCTGCTCCGCCCACAGACCGGGCGCGGTGCCGTTGGCGTTGGGCAACACCTCGCCGCGCGAGAATCGGTAGGCCTGCTTGAGATTGTTGTCCGTCATCCGTCGGCCGAGCTTCGAGAAACGCGCCTCGATCGCCGCCCGTATCGATTCATCAAATACCAGTTCCTGTCCCAGCACGCCCGCCACCACCTCGCGCGTGCGGTCGTCGCAGGTCGGCCCGAGTCCGCCGGTCGTGATCACCACGTCGGCCCGAGCCCAGCTCTCCCGGAATTGCGCCGCGATGTCGTCCGCGTCGTCGGTGATGGTCACGTTGCGCGCCAGCCGCGCGCCCTGACGCCCGAGCGCCCCGCCGATGAAGGTCAGGTGGCTGTTGGCCGTCAGCCCGAGAAGCAGTTCGTCGCCGAGCGTGATGAGTTCGTAGCGCACCGACGCCACCGGGCGACCGGCGGCTTGGGGAGACGATTGGGAGGAGCTGGAAACCATACCTTGCTTCTGCGACACTCTGGTTACGCTTTCACAAAATGCCAGCGACCGACCCCGTAAACCTGAAAGAGAAAGTGCGTAGGCTGCCCGACAAGCCCGGCGTCTACCTCATGAAGGACCGCCTCGGGCGTATTTTGTATGTCGGCAAAGCCAAGGCGCTGAAGAAACGCGTCTCCTCCTACTTCACGCCGTCCCGTGCCATGACCGTGCATCCGAAGATCCGCGCGCTCATCGGTCTAATCCACGATTTCGACACCATCGAGGTGAAATCCGAACCCGAGGCGCTGCTCCTCGAAGGCAAACTCATCAAGCAGTGGAAGCCGCGCTACAACACCGACTTCATCGACGACAAACGCTTCCTCCAGGTGCGCGTCGATCTCGCCGAGACGCTCCCGCGCTTTCGCCTCACCCGCTTCAAAAAAGAGGACCGCGCCCGCTACTTCGGCCCCTTCGCCCACTCCGGCCTGCTGCGCAAAACCCTCGGGCAAATGCGCCGCCAGTTCGGCATCCTCCTCGGCGACGCGACCCCGCAAAAATTGCCCGACGGACGCTGGCAGCTCTACGACGACGTGCGCGAGGAGCTCTACGGCTTCCAAAACATCCTCACCGCCGAGGCCTACCGCGCCCGCGTCGACGACGCCTGCGCCTTCCTCGAGGGCAAAGCCCGCGAATGGCTCGAAACCCTCCGCGCCGAGATGGCCGAGGCCGCCGAGAAACAAAACTTCGAGCACGCCGCCGAGCTGCGCGACGTCGTCTTCGCCCTCGAAAAAACCCTCGCGAAAACCCGCAAGTTCGAGCGCGACCAGCCCCTCATCAACGCCGACGAGACCGCCATCTCCGAGCTCGGCCTCGCCCTCGGCCTCGATCCCGCGCCGCGCACCATGGAGTGCTTCGACATCTCCCACATCAGCGGCACCTACTGCGTCGCCTCGATGGTGCATTTCGCCGAAGGCCGGCCCGACAAAAACAACTACCGCCGCTTCCAGATAAAGAGCTTTATCGGCAACGACGACTTCCGCGCCATGGAGGAGGTCGTCGGCCGCCGCTA
This sequence comes from uncultured Akkermansia sp., assembly GCA_966212385.1. Classification (GTDB taxonomy): domain Bacteria; phylum Verrucomicrobiota; class Verrucomicrobiia; order Opitutales; family Opitutaceae; genus IMCC26134_A. The sequence continues at coordinate 4,562 of CBIHRE010000360.1, forward strand.
TCGCCGCCTCGCCGAAGAGGGAAAACCTTTTCCCGACCTCGTCGTAATCGACGGCGGACGCGGCCAGATCGCCGCCGCGCTCAAGGCCTTCGTCGCCCTTGATCTCCAGCCGCCCGCCCTCATCGGCCTCGCGAAAAAACACGAGACGATCATCTTCCCCGACGAACGCGCGCCGCTGAATCTGCCCATCACCTCGCCCGCGCTCCAGCTCCTCCAGCGCCTGCGCGACGAGGCCCACCGCTTCGCCAACACCTACAACGCCGACCTGCGCTCGATGAAGATCCGCGAGAGCGTGCTCGACGATTTTCCCGGCCTCGGCCCCGTGCGCCGCGCCGCGCTGATGGAGCGCTTCGGCGACATCGACCGCCTGCGCCGCGCCCGCGAGGAACAAATCGCCGAGGTCGACGGCTTCGGCCCCAAACTCGCCGGCGAACTCTACGACTTCCTCCACCGCGCCGCATCTCCGTCCACTTCCGTGCCCGACGGCGACGCCCGCGACCCGCTCGCCCCGCCCGAGCCGCTCTGATTTCCGGGCGCGAGTCGACGCCCCCTCCCCTCGTCCGGGGCTACCTCGACACCCCGCCCCGCCGTATATCCCCATCTCCGCGCTTGGCCCCGGGAGGCCGGCCGCTCACGCTGCCGTATCCACAGCCAAGTTACCGCGATCCGCCGCATGTCCTCCTCCGCCACCACACACGCGCCCGTCGTCAAAGCGCCCTTTCTTTCCGCCGCCGCGCTCTTCCTCGCGGCCGCCGCCCTCGTCTTCGCGTTCGCGATCAAGCCGCTTGGCGCCGCCGAGCTCGTCGGCCTGCTCGCCTGCGTCTCCTCCGCTTCGATTTTCGCCACGATCCCCTTCGTCGTCGACCATACGCGCCGTTCCGTCGCATTCTCTCACGCGACCCGCACCCCCCCCCCCCCCCCCGCCCCCCCCCACCGCCCGCCGCGGCCCCCCGGCCGCCCGGCACCACGAAGACACGAAGGCACGAAGAAGAGGGGAGGGGTGACAGGGGCGGTGGGTTCGTTTGGAAATTTGACACACTTGGGACAGGGGGAGG
>CBIHRE010000361.1:0-5585 GCA_966212385.1 uncultured Akkermansia sp.
CGTAGTTGGGCGAGGCGGTTATGGGCGTGGCGTTGAGTTTCCCGGCGGCGCCGCCGGCGGCGCTGCGGTAGACGTTGAAGGCGATGCCTTCGGGATCGGTGGCGAGGAGACGCCAGCCGACGTAGACTTGGTTGACGCCGGAGCCGGTCCAGTTGCTGGTGCCGTCGCCGCCGGTATCGACGCCGCGGAGGGCGATGACGGCGCGGCCGAGGGGCTCGGACTGGCGCTGGGCGAATGCGCGGGGGGCGGGCAGGGTGAAGGCCGCCGCGACAACGAGGACGAGGAGGAAGAGGCGCCGGAGGAGGGGACGCATGGCGAGGTGAGTCAGGGTTGCGCGGGCGCGGCGGAGGCGGGCGCGGCGGCGAGAGGGATCGTGAGTTCCTCGGTCTTGGATTCAGGGCCGAGGAGGCCGGCGCCGAGGAGTTTTTCGTCGTCGTCGAAGAATCGGACGACGTTGAGGCCTTCGCGGCCGGGGGCGCGGAGGAGGCCGGTGCGCAGGCGCAGGGCGGCGCCGGCGGGGAGCGGGTAGACGAAGGCGAACTCGGGCTCGCGGGAGGCGTTGAGCGCGAGGATGACTTTTTCGGGACGCAGTAGGGTGTCGCCGTCGCGTAGCTGGAGGAAATCGGGCGCGAGGCGAAGGAGGGCTTCGCGGTGTTGCTCGAAGGTTTCGGGTTCGAGCGAGATGGGTTCGGACGAAGCGGCGTCGCGGAGGAGATAGGCGGCCATCACCGGGGAGACGACGACGGTGAGCTCGAGGCGACCGTGTTGAAGGCGGCCGACGGTGGTGACCTCGTAGGGGCGGTGGGCCTGAAGGAGCGACGTCGTGGCGGATACGGCCAAGGCGAAAGCGGCGAGACGCAGGAGGAGGCGGGGGAGGCGGAACATGCGGTGCGTCAAGGCGAGCACAGGGGGCAAACGGAGCAGGCTAGCGTGCGCGAGCGGACGGCTGTCTAGGCATTTGGAAGGTTACGGTAACAGCGAGGGAACGCGAGGGGTGGCGTGTCGGGACGCGCCGTCGAAAGCGGTGGCGGGGGCCGATCAATGGCTGACGCGGAGGCGGAGGAAGCGGCGGGCGGCGGTGGAGAGAGGCTCGGTGTCGGAGACGGTGACGGGGCCGGCGGTGTTGGCGGCGCCGGTGCTGGACCAGAGGTCGGTCCAGGTGGCGAGGTCGGAGGAGCCTTGCACGGTGTAGCTGAGGGAGCTGTCTGCGACTCGGGTGAAGGTGAACTGGAGGACGCCGGAGGAAACCTGGGTTTGATAGGCGGCCGAGTTGGCGGCGGTGGGGTCGGTGCCGAGCGCGTATTCTAGGAGGTTGGCGGAGCCGTCGGCGTCGGGGTCGGCGTCGTCGGCGCCGTTTCCGCTGGCGGAGGCATCGCCGAAGTAGGAGACGCGCCAGCTTTGGATCGCGCTGAGCGGGGCGGTCGGAGTGGCGGAGGCCTGGGCGGAGGCGGCGCTGGTGCCGCCGGTGTTGGAGGCGGTCACGACGTAGTAGTAGGTGGTGCCGTTGGCGAGTCCGGTGTCGGTGTAGGCGGGCGAGGCGAGGCCGGATGTGATGGACACATAACCCGAGCCGCTGGTGGTGGAGCGGAGGACCGCGTAGGTGCTCGCCCCGGAAGACAGGGACCAAGAGAGGGCGACCTGGGCGTCGCCGGCGTTCGCGACGAGATTGGCGGGGGCCGCGGGAGGCGGCGGCAGCGGCGTCGCCGAGGCGACGGGCGACCAGGTGCTGTCGGCGAGAGAGCGGCGGGCGGTGACGATGTAATCGTAGGTGGCCTCGGAAGAGAGCCCGGTGTCGGTGAACGAGGTGCCGGTGAGGCCGTCCACGACGCGGGCGTAGCTGTTGCCGGCGTTGTTGCGACGGACCGTGTAGGAATCGGCGCCGGGAACGGCGGGCCAGGCGAGCGTGACGCTCGAGACCCCGGGGGTCGCGGACAAGGAGGCGGGGGCCGCGGGCGGGGACGCGAGTCCGGCGATCTCGGCGGCGGTGAGGGCGCGCGCGAAGAGCTGGGGCTCGTCGATCGCGCCGTTGAAGTAGGGATCGGCGGAGAACTGGGATCGGCCGAGGTAATTCGCGGTCGTGGAGCCCAGGCTGGACGGCTTGAGCGTCATGCCCGTGTTGGAGCCGACGGCGACGCCGTTGACATACAAGGTGCCGGTGGAGCCGGACAGGGTGACGGCGATGTGGGTCCAGGTTCCCGCGGACAGCGCGACGTTGCTGTCGATTATCTGCTCGGCGACCGAGGTGGTGCGGATGGCGAAGCGCGGTTGGTTGGCGCTCGACGGGCCGGTGGTGAGGAACAGGTAGTTCGTCGTGCCGGTGCCGAAGTCGAGGATCCGCGCCCAGGTGCCGAAACTGGTCGGGTTCACCCAGACGGAAAAAGTGAAGTCGTTGAGCGAGGCGACGACTCCCGCGGGGATCGTGATGTGCTGGCTGGCGGCGGAGGCGAGCGTCACGGCGCGGCCGATCTTGCCGACGCCGCGAGCGGGCGTGCCGACCAAGGTGCCGGTCCAGAACTGGCCGCTGGAGCTGGCGCTGCTTCCCGCGAGCTCGTCCAGGCGCCAGAGAACGTGGGGCGTCGATGGCCCCACGCTGACGGAGGCTTGCGCGCTGTCGGCGGAGGAGGCGTTGGCGCTTACGGCGGCGACGACGTAGTAATAGGTGGTGCCGTTGACCAGACCGGTGTCGGTAAACGTGGTGGCCGTCAGACCGGTGGCGATGGTCGTGTAGGGGCCGCCGGATACGGTGGCGCGTTTGACGGTGTAGCTGACCGCGCTCGTGGAGGCGGTCCAGGAAAGGCTGGCGGAGCCGTCGCCGGGGAGCACGACGAGGTTGGTCGGCGGGAGCGCGCTCGGCGCGAGGGTGTAGGTGACCTGGCCGGCGGTGGCGGTGTTGAAGGTCGCGGAGAAGCCGGCGCCGTTCCAGGTGAAGGCGGGCGTGCCCGTGAGGGTGCCGGTGAAGGTGTAGAGCGTGTAGGTGCCGGCGGAGAGCGTGGCGCCGGGGATGGGCGTCACGGTGACGGCGCCGGAGAAGGCGAGGTTGCCGGTGATGGCGAGGGGCGCGGCGGGATTGGCGAGCAGGGTGGAGTTGGCGTTGAAGGTGACGTTGCCGGTGACGGAGCCGTTGCCGCCGAAGCCGGCGCCGGAGGAGACGGTGACGTTGGTGCCGGAGAGGGAACCTCCCGCCAGGACGAGTTTGCCGGCGGAGACGGTGGTGGCGCCGGTGTAGGTGCTGGCGCCGGTGAGGGTGAGCGCGCCGGTGCCGACTTTCGTGAGGGCGGCGGGGCCGGTCGAGTTCGCGATCACGCCAGCGAAGGTGGTGTCGAGGTTCTTGGCGCCGATTTGCCAGGTGACGGTGCGGTTGGCGGTAGAGGTGCCGCCGAGCGAGCCCGCTCCCGAGAGCGCGCCGAGGGCGAAGGTGTGGTTCGAGGTGATGGTGGAGTAGGTGAAGGTGTTGGCCGCGGCGTTGAAGGTGGCGCCCGCCATGCCGTTGGTGTTGGAAAGCAGGAGGTCGCCGCCGTCGGAGTCGGTGATGAGATTGAACACGCCGGTGAAACCGGACCAGTTGCCGGAAATGGCGGTGCGGATGTAGGGGCTGTAGAAGTCGAGCGTGCCGGAGCCGGTCAGGGTGCCGGCCAGGGTGCAGCGGGTGTCGGGCTCGAAGCGGGCGGTGGCTCCGGCGGGCACGGTGACGGGCCAGGAGGAGGTGTTGTAGGTGTTGAAGTTGTCATACATCCGCAGCGTGCCGCCTTGCAGGGTGATGCCGCCGGAGCCGAGGCCGGAGGTGTTGGCGTCGTCGGATGCGAGCACGAGGGTGCCGGCCTGGAGGATGGTGCCGCCGGAGTAGGTGTTGGCGTTGGCGAGGATGAAGGAGCCGGTGCCTGTCTTGGTCAGCGCGCCGGTGCCGGAGATGCCGCCGCTGATCTGGATGGTGACGGGGGTGTCGATGATCGCGCCGCCGGCGCCGAGGGTGAGGGCGCGGTCGGTGTTGGTCTGGGAGCCGACGAGGCGGAGGGTGCCGCCGTTGATAACGAAGTTCGCCGCGGCGGAGGAGGATGCGCCGATGGAGCTGGGCTCGCCGCCGTCGGCGAGGTTGTCGACCGCGAGGACGCCGCCGGTGACGGAGACGGGGCCGGTGAACGAATTGGTGGTGTTGAGGGTGACCACGCCCGCGCCGGATTTGGTCAGGCCGCCCGAGCCGGAGACGGAGCCGGTGCCGGAGAGGGTGTAGTTGGCGGAGCCGGAGAAGGTGAGGCCGGAGACGGGCGCGGCGACGTTGAGGGTGACGGAGGGGCGGGACGCGCCCACCTCGTCAAAGGTGACGGCGTCGCCCGAGACGAAGACATCGGGGGCACCGGAGAGGCGCCAGTTGGCGGTGTTGGCGAGATCCCAGGCGCCGGAGGTCGCGCCGGTCCAGGTGACGGCGCCGGCGGCGCGGGTGACCGGGACGGTGATCGTGAGGGCGCCCGAGCCGAGGGATGCGGTGTAGGGGGTGCCTTCGGGCACGACGATGGAAAGGTTGGAGAAGGAGCCGCTGAGCGCGCCGGTGTAGGTGAGGAGGGTGTAGGTGCCGGGGGCGAGCTGGCCGGAGAGCGGGTTGATCACGATCGAGACCGTGCCGGAGAGGGTGAGGTTGCCGGTGATGGCGAGGCGGTCGCTCGGGGCGGTGGCGCCGGTCGGATCGGTGGAGAGGTCGAAGGCGAGGGTGGAGCCGTCGACCGCGGTGAGGCCCGAGCCGAGGGAGAGGGTGCCGGCGGAGCCCATGCCGGCGCCGGGGGTGATGGCGCCGCGGTATTGGAGCGAGACGGGTTGGGAGACGACACCGGAGCCGGCGAGGCGGCCGCCGGTGAGGCCCTTGGCGAGGGCGCCGCCCCAGGTGCCGCCCCAGACGGTGACGGGCGAGCCGGAGAGCGTGCCGTCGACGCGAAGCGCGCCGTCCCAGACGGTGGTCGCGCCGGTGAAGGGGTGGGAACCGGTGACGCGGAGCGCGCCCTTGCCGGCCTTGACGAGCTTCATCGAGCCGGAGAGGGAACCGGCGGCTCCGTCGAAGGTGTAGTCTATGGGCGAATACACGGTGACGTCGCCGGGCTGGAGGGCGCCGGAGAGGGCGACGGAGGCGGCGTTGTTGCCGGCGAGGTCGAAGCGGACGGAGTTTCCGGCGGAGAAGGTCGAGGCGGCCGAGGTGGCGATGTTTTTCCAGGCGGAGGTGGCGCCCGAGTCCCAGGTGGAGGCGCCCGAGCCGCCGGCCCAGGCGAGCGTGGCCGGGACCATGGGCGGCGGGGGCGGGACGGTCATGCCGACGCCGAGGTAGTAGTCGACGGCGGAGCCTTGCACGTAGCCCTTGGTGGTGGCCTGCATGCGGTAGGCCGGGTTGTGCATCAGGGTGTAGAGGCGGTTGGTGGCGAGGTTGGTCGTGGTGTAGATGCGGATGGCGGAGTAGTCGCTGGAGACGAAGACGAGCTCCTCGCGCCAGTCGCCGAGGATGTCGCCCCAGAAGGCGGGGCGGCCGCCGAAGGCCGTGCGGTTGATGAAGGAGCCGAAGTCGGTGTAGATGCTCCAGACGCGGTCGACGGCGCCGCTGGTCTGGT
>CBIHRE010000362.1:0-5577 GCA_966212385.1 uncultured Akkermansia sp.
AAGGCCAACCAGACGATCACCCATTTCGCGACGGTCCCGAACAAGACGATCTATTCGCCCGCCTTCGAGCTCTCCGCCACCGCCAGCTCCGGCCTGCCCGTCGTCTTCGGCGTCACCGGCGTCGCCACCCTCGGCGCCGACGGCAAGACCGTCACGCTCACCGGCGCCACCGGCAGCGTGACCATCACCGCCACCCAGCCCGGCAACGAAAACTACAACGCCGCCTCGCCCGGCCTCGTCCAAATCATCGAGGTCACCGCCGGCACGTCGCAGACGATCACCTTCAACGCCCTCCCCGCCCGCATCGCCGGCGCGAAGTTCACCCTCGCCGCCACCGCGAGCTCCGGCCTGCCCGTCAGCTTCTCCATCGTCGGCGGCCCCGCCACCCTCGGCGCGGACGGCAAGACCGTCACCATCGGCTCCACCGCCGGCACCGTGACCATCCGCGCCACGCAGACCGGCGGCGAACGCAACGGCGTCGTCTACGCCCCCGCCGCCCCCGTCGACCAATCCTTCGAAGTCACGCTCGGCCCGCCCACCACCGCGCAGACCATCACCTTCGCCCAGCCCGCGGCCGCCACCTATGGCGACGACCCGCTCGTGCTCGTCGCCACCGCCAGCTCCGGTTTGCCCGTCACCTTTACGCTCGTCTCCACCGTGCCCGCCACCGGCGTCGCCACGCTCGATGGCGACGTGCTTACGATCACCGCCGCCGGCAAGGTCACGATCAAGGCCACCCAGCCCGGCGCCTACCCCTACAAGCCCGCCGCCGCGATCACGCGCACCATCACGATCAACAAAGCCGTCCTCACCGTGAACATCGCCGACGCCGCCCGCGCCGTCGGCCAGCCCAACCCCGACTTCGAGTTGTCCTACGAGGGTTTCGTCGGCGTGGACGGGCCCGCCGACCTCGCCACCCCGCCCGTCGGCACCACCAAGGCCACGCTCGCGAGCAACCCCGGCGAGTATCCCATCACGCTGAAGGGAGGCCTCGACGCGAACTACACTTTCCGCCTTGGCGAAGCGGGCACGCTCACCGTCGTAGGCTTTGGCGGCTCCTACGAGGCCCTCGTCACCCGCTCGGGCTCGATGCCGATCGGCAAACTCGAGCTCACCCTCCTGAACAACTCCCTCAACTTCACCGGCAAGCTCACCCTCGCTTCGGAAGTCGCATCGGTCACCGTGCGAGGCGCCCTCGTCCCCGCCGAGGACCTCGCCTCCGCCACGGGCAGCTTCACCCGCGCCGCCGGCGCGCTGCCCGCGCTCGATCTGAGCTTCACGCGTTCCTCCGGCACGCTTTCGGGCGTCCTGAAACGCGGCGACGACCCCGAGGCGGAGCTCACCTTGGGCCGCGTCCTCTTCGTGCCCTCCAAGACCGCCCCCGCCCGCGGCGTCGGCGTCTACACCCTCGTGCTCCACCCGCCCGTCGCCGAGACCGAGGACGCCGGCCCCCTCCCCGCCGGCGCCGGTTACGCCACGGCCACCGTCAACGCCCAAGGCGTGCTCGCCCTCTCCGGAAAACTCGGCGACGGCACGCCCTTCACCGCGTCGCTCAAACCCAGCCTCGAGGCCAACGACGAGGGCCGCGTCGTCTACCGCCTTTTCGTCAACCCCTACAACAAGCGCCTCGAGTCCTACATCGGCGGATCCCTCATCCCCGCGCCTCACTCCGACACCGCGCGTTTCCCCGGCCGCCTTGGGCTGCCGGAAGGCGGTTTCCTCGTCTGGGAAAAAGGCCCCTCGCCCGCCACCCCGCTGGACCTCGCCTACCGCGCCGGCTTCGGCCCCGCGAGCCTGAGCGTTTCGATGGATCCCTGGATTCCCCCCGCGGCGACTCCCGTGACTTCAAACGGTGTCGTCATCCCCGCCGGCACGCTCGCCCAACGCCTGGGTCTTACCAACAACCCGCTCGCTTCCGCCTTGCTCGAACTCGACTTCGGCCCCGCCGGCTTCGACTTCGGCGCCAAAGCGGATCAGCTCCCCACCGTGCTCTCGCTCAGCGCCAAGGGCGCCTTCACCGTCGCCGCCCCCGTCACCGTGCCCGCCAACGACACCAAGTTCGCGCTCACCGTGGTCCCGGGCACCGGCCTCGTCACGGGCTCCTTCACCCTGAGCGACCAAGTCGCGCCCGTGCCCGCCAAGCCCGTCGTTCGCAAAGCCTCCTTCTTCGGCGTTCTTCGCCAAGGTCCGTCGGGCGAGACGATTGGCCACGCCGGCTACCTCCTCGACCCGGATCCCACCGACTCCGGCCCCGCCGCCAACGAGCAGGTATCCGGCGAACTCATCCTCTCGGCGCCGACCGACGTCAGGTAACTTCCTCCGAACCGAGGGCGTCCCTCTCCACGAGCCCGGCGCGCAGCTGCGCGCCGGGCTTTTCCGTTTTTTCACGTTTTCTTTTCCCGTTGGCGGATTTCCTCCTCCGGTTTCGCCGCCTCTTCTTGTAGGAAAACGCTTCCGCGTCCCCATGTCCCTTTTCCGCCGCCTGCCGTTCGCCGTCGCCACCCTTCTCGCCTTGGCTTTGCCCGCGCGCGCGGCCGTCCCCGCCCTCGCGGAGGCGCTCGACACCCCGACGCTCGCCTGGGACACCGGCGGCGACGCCGCCGGGAGCTTGCAGACCGCCGTCGCCGCCGACGGCGTGGACGCCGCGCGCGCCACCGGCCTCGCCGACTTCGATTCCTCCACCTGGATGGAAACCACCGTCACCGCGCCCGGCTTCCTGTCTTGGAAATGGCGGCTCGATCTTGGCGAGGGCTCGAGCTCCGCTCTCGAACTGCTCGTCGGTTCCGAATCCGACCCTCTCCGTTCTCTCTACTCCTCCGAAGATTGGGCCTCCGCCGAAGCCGTCATCGGCGGCTCCGGTCCCGTGAAACTCCGCTGGCGCCTGCGTCGCCTCGCCTCGGCCGACACGTCGTCCACCGACTCGGCTTACGTCGACACGGTCGCCTTCGCTCCCTTCGGCCCTCCCACCCTGCAAACCCACGCCGATCTCGGCCCCCGCGGCTTCACCGCCCGCTGGGACGCCCTCCCTCAGGCACTCTCCTACGTCGTCGAGATTTCCCGCGGCTCCGACTTTGCCGACTCGACTTTCACGAACCCCGTCGACGCCCCCGCCGCCACTCTGGCGATCACCGACCTCGAACCAGGCTCCACCTACTATTATCGCGTTATCGCCTATGGCCCCGAGGCCATTTCCACCGTCTCCGCCTCGCGTAGCGTCTCCACGCCGGCCGTCGTCCATCCCGCCAACGACGCTTTCGCCGCCGCCTCCGCCCTCTCCGGAGTCTCCGGTTCGATCACCGCCACCACCGCCGAAGCCACGGTCGAGCCCGACGAACCAGCCGGCCACGCCGCCTCGGTCTGGTTCCGCTGGACCGCTCCCTCCTCCGGCCTTTGGCGTTTCCAAACCGCCGCCTCCGCGAGCTCCAGCCCCCTGCTCCACGTTTACTCCGGCGCCACTCTCGCCGAGCTTGAGCCCTTGGCCCTCGGCTCCTCGTCCGACGACGGCTCGACCCGCGTCGAGTTCGAGGCGCTCTCCGGCCAAACCTACCGCATCGTCCTCGACTCCGCCGGCGCGCCCCAAGGTCCGACCACCCTTTCTTGGGAACGCCTCGTCGCCTACACGCCTCCGTCCAACGACGCCTTCGCGGCCCCCACCGCCCTCTCCGGTCTCTCCGGCGCCGTAAACGCCACCAACCTCTACGCCAGCGCCGAAACCGGCGAAACCGCCTCCGCGCTCCACTCCGTCTGGTTCTCCTGGAAAGCCCCCGCCTCCGGCGTCCTCACCCTCGACACCACCGGCGGCGCCATCCCCGCGATCCTCTCCATCTGGTCCGGCTCCGGTCTCTCCGCGCTTACGCTCCTCGACTCCGACTCCGCCACCCCGCCCGCCGCCAGCCAGGTATCCCTCTTCGTCATCAAGGACACCGTCTATCGCATCTCCCTCGACGGCCAGTCCGGTGCCCAAGGCGCCCTCCATCTCTCCTGGTCCCTCGCCGTCCCATCGACCGCGCAAACCATCATCCCGCCCGAGATCGCCGACCGTCCCGTCGACGCCCCACCGATCACGCTCGAAGCCGTCGCCAGCTCGGGCCTTCCCGTCTCCTTCGCCCTGGTCTCCGGCCCCGCCACCCTCGACGGCGAGGTCCTCTCCCTCACCGGCCAGGCCGGCCTCGTGAAACTCCGCGCCCTCCAGCCCGGCGACGGCGTCTACCTCCCCGCCGAGGCGCTCTTCCAATTCACGGTCCAGGCCCCACCCGCCAACGATTTCGCCGCCCGCCCCCAAACGCTCGGCGGCGCCTCCGGCGTCATCCAACCCGACCTCCGCTACGCCACCTCCGAGATCGGGGACGGCTACCCCGCCCACCGCTCCCTCTGGTATCGCTGGACCGCCTCCGCCACCGGAGTGCTGACCTTGGACACCGCGGGCGCCGCCATCCCCGTCACCCTCACAGTCTACACCGGCTCGCCCGGCGCCTTCGAAACGGTCGCCTCCGACACCCGCACCGGCGCCCGCCCCCGTCTCGAAGTCCCCGTGGTTGGCGGCGTCGCCTACACCATCGCCCTCGACACCTTGGAGGACGCCGGCGGCATCGCGCGCCTGTCGTGGAGTTTCTCGCCGCCCGCGCTCTCCCAGACCATCGACTTCCCCGCGCTCCCCGACCTCGGCGTCTCGTCTGCCCCCTTCCTCTTGGAGGCCGACGCCAGCTCGGGACTCCCCGTCCGCTTCACCCTCGTTTCCGGCCCCGCCACCCTGGTGGGCAACCTCGTCAGCCTCACGGGCAAGGCCGGCAACGTCTCCATCCGCGCCTCCCAATCCGGAGATTCCTACTACAAGCCCGCCGTCGACGTCCTCGTCACCTTCGCCGTCCGCCCGCCTCCGGCCAACGACAACCTCGCCTCCGCCGCCCGCCTCCCCGCCAACGCTTCCGGCTCCGTCAACGGCTCCAACATCGACGCCAGCTCCGAGCTCGCCGATCCCGTGCCCGCCAACCGCTCCGTCTGGTGGGTCTGGACCGCCCCCGCCACCGGCCAGTGGACCGTCGACACCGCCGGCAGCGCGCAGCCCCTCACCCTCTCGATTCTCTCCGGCCCCTCCGCCTCCGCGCTGGATCTCATCGCCGCCGACCTCCGCAGCGGCGTCCGGCCGCGCCTCACGGTCTCCGCCTACAAAGGCACCACCTATTGGATCGCCATCGACTCCCTCGACGGCTCGCAAGGCGCTGTGAAACTTTCCTGGTCCCTCGCCGCCCCCGCCCTCGAACAAACCATCTTCTTCGACCAATCATTGCCCGATCTGATCGTCGGCGACCCCGCTCCCCCGCTCACGCCCTCCGCCAGCTCCGACCTCCCCGTCGGCGTCGCCGTCGTCTCCGGCCCCGCCTCCATCGTCGACGGCGCGCTCGTCCTCTCCGGCAAACCCGGCAAGGTCACCCTTCGCGCCACCCAGCCCGGCGACGCGCGCTACAAAGCCGCCGCCCCCGTCGTCCGCAGCTTCACCGTTCGCCCCCTGCCCGCGATCAAGATCACCTTCTCCGCCCTCACGCAGGCCTACGATGGCCCCCCCCGCCCGGGCCGCGC
>CBIHRE010000363.1:0-5574 GCA_966212385.1 uncultured Akkermansia sp.
TCCCCCGACGTTCAAGCCGCGCCGCCCGCCGCCGCGCCCGGTCCCGGCGGGCACTTTCGCTGGTCGATCTGCGGCCTGCTTTTCTTCTCGGTCGCGGTAAACTACATCGACCGTCTCGTCATCGGCATACTGAAGGATCCGATGAGCAAGCAGCTCGGCTGGAGCGACGCGGACTACGGCCACATCGCCGCCGCCTTCTCCTTCGCCTACGCCTTCGGCTACCTTTTTGGCGGACGCCTGATGGATCGCTGGGGGGTGAAGAAGGGGCTGCCGATTTTCGTCTTCTCCTGGAGCATCGCGGCCACCGTGCACGGTCTGTGCGGCCTGATCGATCCGCAGGCGAGTTTTCAGCTGAGCTATCCGTGGTTTTCTTGGGCGGAGAAGGGCCTGGTCTGGGCGACCTTCGCCGCGCCTTTGACGGTGGTCGGTTTCATGGCCGCCCGCATCACGCTGGGCCTCACCGAGGGTGGAAATTTTCCCGGAGCGATAAAGACCGTGGCCGAGTGGTTTCCGGTGCGTGAGCGCGCGTTGGCGACCGGTTTGTTCAACGCGGGCACCAACGTCGGCGCCGTCATCTGCCCGCTTGTGGTCAACTGGATGTATAACCACTGGGGCTGGGAAACGACCTTCTACGCAACCGGCGCGACGGGCTTTCTTTGGGTCGCCGCGTGGTATTGGCTCTACGAAGCGCCCGAGAAGCACAAGCGCCTCTCACCTGCGGAGCTCGCCTACATCAAGGAAGGGCAGCCCGTCGTGGTGGAGGAAAAGGCGGTCAAGGTTCCGTGGCTGTCGCTGCTGGGTTATCGCGCGGTCTGGGCCTATCTCTTCGCAAGCATCTTGGCCGGGCCGGCCTGGGGCTTCTACCAGTTCTTCCTTCCCGATTTTCTTAAAAAATCCTTCCACCTCGACCTTGGTTCCATGGCGTGGTGGACGAGCGCGTTCTTCTTCATCGCCGCGATCGGCGGCGTGGTCGGCGGTTGGTTCGCCGGCAAGCTGCTGGCCCGCGGTTGGAGCGTGAACGCGGCTCGAAAGACCGCCATGCTGGCCTGCGCGCTCGCGGTCGTGCCGGTGTTCATGGCGCCGTTCGTCGGTAGCGTGTGGCTGGCGGTGTTGATCGTCGGACTGGCCGGCGCCGCGCACCAAGGTGGCTCCGCGAATCTCTTCAGCGTCGTCTCCGACACCATGCCGCGCCAGGCGATAAGCTCCGTCGTCGGACTCGGCGGTTTTCTCGCCTACTTCACCGGCGGCTTCGTGAATGAGTTCACCGGCCAAATCCTCCAGAGGACCGGTAGCTACGTCGCGGTTTTCGGGTATTTTTCCGGGATGTATGTGCTATCGCTGATCTTGATCCAGATCCTTGTCCCGCGCATCGGCGCCCCGGCCGTTTCGAAGAAGGGCTGATCCATGCGCACCCTGCTCGCCGCTTTTGTCTTCACCGCCGCGCTGGGGGTCGCGGAGGCCGCCGTGCTCAAACGCGACCTCGTCTACGGCGAGGCCGGCGGCGAGACGCTCAAGCTCGACGTCTGCACGCCCGACGGCGCGGGGCCCTTCCCCGTCGTCATTCTCGTGCACGGCGGCGGCTGGGGCAGCGGCGACAAGGACGGCGCGCCCGGCTCGGGCGCCGATATCACGCCTTGGTTCGGCGCGCTGACGGACGCCGGCATCGCCTGGGTTTCGATCAACTATCGCCTCGCGCCGGCGTATCGCTGGCCGGCGCCGCTCGAGGACACGCGCGCGGCGGTGGCCTGGGTGCGCGCGCACATCGCCGAACACGGCGGCGACCCGGCTCGTCTCGCGTTGATGGGCCACTCGGCCGGCGGCCACCTCGCCCTCATGGCCGCGATGCCCGAGGCCGGCGAGGCCGCTCCCGTGGACGCGGTGGTGGGCTGCGCGGCGGTGTCGGATCTCGTTTCCGACTCGAAGCGCCGCGGCGAGATCAGCAAAGCTCTGCAGAACCTCTTCAACTTCGCGCCGGATCTCGCGCCCGCCTCGCTCGAAGCCTTGGCCGGCGCCTCTCCGCTCGGGCGCATCCATCCCGGCTGCCCTCCCGTGCTCTTCCTGCACGGCGACGCGGACAAGACGGTGCCGATCGGGCAGTCGCGTGAATTTCAGGAAAAGGCCCGCGCCGCCGGCGTGCGTTGCGATCTGCACGTCCTGCCCGCCGCGCCGCACCGTCTCACGGAGTGGGTGAAACACGACCCCGAGTGGAGCCGCGTTCTGACTGACTGGTTGAAGGCCCGCTGGGCGGGCAAACTATCCGGCCCAAAACCCTGAACATGTCTTTTCGGTCTCTCTTTCCCTTCACGCTCATGTCCCTTCCCCTTTCCGCCATTCTGATCGAGACGCCCGTTCGCGGCGCCGGCGAGATCTCGTCCGCGCCCGTCGCGCCTTGGGTCTCCGACCAAGGGGACGGCAGCTATCGCAACCCGGTGCTGCACGCCGACTACTCCGACCCCGACGTGGTGCGTGTGGGCGACGACTACTGGATGACTTCGTCCAGCTTCAATCACACGCCCGGGCTGCCCATCCTGCACTCCCGCGACCTGGTGAACTGGACGCTCGTCAACCATGCGCTTCCGGCGCAGGTGCCGCTCGAGCATTTCAAGACGCCGCGCCACGGTGAGGGCGTCTGGGCCCCGGCGATCCGGCACCACGCGGGCAAGTTCTGGATTTTTTATCCCGACCCCGATTTCGGCATCTACGTGATCACGGCCGAGGATCCACGTGGCAAGTGGAGCGAGCCCTTCCTGCTGAAAGGCGGCCGCGGCTTGATCGATCCCTGCCCCTTGTGGGACGAGGACGGCCGCGCCTGGATGGTGCACGGTTGGGCGAAGAGCCGCGCCGGTATCAACAATCGCCTTACGCTGCACGAGATGAGCCCCGACGGCTCGCGCCTGCTCGACGAGGGCCTGGTCGTGGTCGACGCGGACAAGATGCCCGGCTGGCGCACGCTCGAGGGACCCAAGCTCTACAAGCGCGACGGCTACTACTACATCTTCGCGCCGGCGGGCGGTGTGGCCGAGGGCTACCAAGCCGTGTTTCGCGCGAAGGATATCCGCGGCCCCTACGAGAGCCGCATCGTGCTCGAGCAGGGGTCCACGCCGGTCAATGGTCCCCACCAGGGCGCCTGGGTGGACACGCCCTCGGGCCAGCATTGGTTTTTCCACTTCCAGGAACTCCCCGCGCACGGGCGCGTCGTGCACATGCAGCCCATGCGCTGGCGCGCCGACGGCTGGCCGGTGATGGGAGTCGACGCGAACGACGACGGCACGGGCGAACCCGTGTTGAGGCACGCGAAGCCCGACCTTCCGAACCAACCCGTGGCCGTGCCCGCGACGAGTGACAGCTTCGCGAGCGGACGCCCGGGCTTGCAGTGGCAATGGCAGGGCAATCCGGGAGCCGATTGGGTTCTGCGCGGCGGTGCGGCCGCGCGCGGCCTGCGGCTGCGCGCCGTGCCGGCGCCCGCGGCCGATTCGCTGTGGATGACCACGAATCTGCTCATGCAGAAATTTCCGGCGCCGAGTTTCTCGGCCGAAACGACCCTCCTGCTGAAAGGCGGAGCCTCCGGCGAGCGGGCCGGCCTTCTCGTGTTTGGCTACGACTACGGCTGGATCGGCCTACGCGAGCGCGCCGACGGCGGACAGGAGCTCGTCCAGGTCCTGTGCGCGCGCGCGGACAAGGCCGGGGTGGAGACCGTGGCGGCCTCGGTGCCTTGGCCGAGCGGCCAGCCGGTCGCCTTGCGCGTGAAGGTGGAGGCAGATCTTTCCTGCCGCTTCTTCTTCCGATCGGTCGAGGCGGGGGCCTCCGCGCCCTTCGCCGCCTTGGGCAAGCCGCTCGTCGCGAGCTCGAGCCGCTGGGTCGGTGCGAAGGTGGGCGTGTTTTGCTCCGCCGCGCCGGGCGCGAAGAGCGAGGGCCACGCTGAGTTCGGCGCCTTCGTGGTGGATCGCTGAGCGAAGCGGCGCCACACGCCGGGGTCTGACGCGCATCAGCTTTTGGCTGAGGACGCAAAAAAGCCGGGAGCAAAATCGCTCCCGGCTTTTTTGCGTCCGTTGTTCGCGCGTCGTTTATCAGAGATCTTCGATCGGCTGATACTTCGGCACGAGGGCCTTCATGATGGACCAGCCGATGAGGTAGGCCACGGCGCAGATCGAGAAGATGATGAAGTAGCCGGCTTCCTTGCCCTTGAAGCCCATGAACACCATCTGCGTGTTCGCGGCGTGATCGAAGAGGCGGCCGGAGCCCTTGTTGATCAGAAAGGAGCCGATGCCGCCCGCCATGCCGCCGATGCCGGTGACGGTCGCGATGGCCTTCTTCGGGAACATATCGCCGACGGTGGAGAAGATATTGGCCGACCAGGCTTGGTGCGCGGCGCCGGCGATGCCGATGATGATGATCGGGAGCCAGTAGGAGTGGTGGCCGAGCGGCTGGGCGAAGAGCGTGAGGAGCGGGATGAAGGCGAAGATGAGCATGGCCTTCATGCGGCCGGCGTAGGGGGTCATGCCCTTCTTCTCGACGAGGTAGGTGGGGAGCCAGCCGCCGAAGATGGAGGCGAGCGTGATGGCGTAGAGGACGAAGATGGCGAGTTTGCCGTTTGTATCGGAGGACTTGATACCGTAGACCGAGCTCAGGTAGGCGGGCGTCCAGAAGAGGAAGAACCACCACACTCCGTCGGTCATGAACTTGCCGACGGCGAAGGCCCAGGTCTGGCGGTAGCGCAGGAGGGAGAAGAAGGAGATCTTTTCCTCCGCGGCCGAGGGCGCCTTGGCGCCGGCGCCGGCGGCCTGGTCTTGTTGGATGTAGGCGAGCTCGGCCGCGTTCACGTGCGGGTTTTGCTCGGGCTTGTGATACATGAAGACCCAGAAGCCCATCCACACGAAGCCGAGGGCGCCGATGATGATGAAGGAGGCTTCCCAGCCCCACTTGGCGGCGATGGTTGGGATGAGGAGCGGGGCGGCGAGGGCGCCGACGGTCGCGCCGGCGTTGAAGATGCTCGTCGCGAAGGCGCGATCCTTCTTGGGAAAATACTCGGCGGTGGCCTTGATCGCGCCGGGGAAGTTGCCGGCCTCGCCGACGGCGAGGACGAAGCGGGCGAAGATGAAGAGGCTGACGCTGACCGATGCGACCTTGGCTACGTCGGCGAGAGGAGCGATGAGTTCACGGGCCTTTTCGAAGCCTACCAGCCATTCGCCGGTCAAGATGCCCGAGGTGGCGATACCGCAGAAGGCGTGGATGACGGCGCCGATCGACCAGATGAAGATGGCCCAAAGGAAGCCCTTCTTGGTGCCCATCCAATCGATGAAGCGACCGGCGAAGAGCATGCTCGCGGCGTAGAAGATGGAAAAGTAGCCCGCGATGTCGCCGTATTGGGAGTCGTTCCAGTGGAATTCGGGAACGATGAAGTCCTTCCAAGTCAGGGAAAGAACCTGGCGGTCGAGGTAATTGATGGTCGTCGCGAAAAAGAGGAGCGAGCAGATCGACCAGCGATAACCGCTCATCTTCGTCGAGGGGGATGCGTTGTTCATCACGGAGGCGGGGCGGCGCTGTAGGTGACGCGGTCGAGCTGCGCGGAGCCCC
>CBIHRE010000364.1:0-5569 GCA_966212385.1 uncultured Akkermansia sp.
CGGCGCGCCCGCCGCCACCGTCTTCGCCGACGTCGTGGCGCTCGACCAGCCCTTCATGTTCAACCGCCTCGGCGCCGCGCAACCGCAGGGCATGATCTTCGCCCTCGCCCGCGACATCGTGCCGATCGAATCCGCCGCGGGCCTCGCCCCGGGCAACGTCATGCTCCGAAAAGACAAACGCGCCCGCCCCCTTGTGCTGCGCGTCAACGCCGGCCAGTTTCTCGAGATCCGGTTCACCAACCTCCTCGCCCCCCAGCCGGTCAATCCGCCCACCGCCGGCTCGATCACTTCGCTGCAACCCGCCACCCGCTCCGCCGGCGTCCACGTGACCGGCCTCGAGCTCGTCTCCGTCACGCTCCCCGACGGCACCGTCCAGCCCGGCATCTCCAGCGACGCCACCTGGGCCGGCCTCAACCCGAGCAGCCTCGCCGCCCCCGGCGACACCCGCGTCTACAAATACTACGCCAAGGCCGAGGGCACCTTCATGCTCTACAGCGCCGCCGGCGACTGGGCCGGCCAGCTCCAGGCCGGCCTCTTCGGCGCCGCCAACGTGGAGCCGAAAAACGCCCGCTGGTATCGCAGCCAGGTCACCGGCGAGGACCTCGCGCTCGCCGCCTACCGCGTCGAGCCCGGCCCGGGTGACAGCCTCCGCTTCCCCGGCCACCCCGAGCTCTTCTGCCACCGGCGGAAACACGATGACGGCAAGCCCCGCACCGTCGTCACCGAGGACGGCGAGTTCGAGCTCTGGAGCTTCCACTCCTCCGCCGACGCCGCCGGCGCGCAAAAGACCGAGGTCGTCGTCCGCGACGGCCGTGTATTCACTCCGGACGGACGCCCGCTCGTCGACTATGACGCCGTCTACCCCGCCGGCCACCCGCGCGCCGGCCAGCCCATCCTGCTCATGACCCGTCGCCTCGCCGACGGCCGCGACGAACTCGTCTCCAGCGACCTCACCGCCATCATCGCCGGCCCCGACGGCGGCGCCTTCCCCTTCAGCGAAAACGGACCCGGCTTCGCGCAAAACCCGACCTACCCCGGTCGCCGCGAGCCCTTCCGCGAGTTCACCCTCATGTATCACGAGACCTTCGGGACCGTGCAGGCGTTCAAGGAGTTCTACGCCCCGCAGCTCGCCGACGTGATGGGCGCCGGCACCGACAACTTCGCCATCAACTACGGCTCCGCCGGCATCGGCGCCGAGGTCCTCGCCAACCGCCTCGGCGTCGGCCCCATGGGAGGCAAGGAGTCCGTCGACCTCAAGTTCGAGGAGTTCTTCCTCAGCTCCTGGGCCTGCGGCGATCCCGCCATGGTCGTGGACATCCCGGCCAACGCCCCCAACCAGACCGTCACCGATCCCGCCACCGGCTCCCGTCAGATCAACTCCGCCGTCACCAACGGCGTCGCGACCGCCTTCCAGACTCTCACCGGCAAGAAAGCCACCAAGGCCTTCTTCCCCGACGATCCGTCCAACGTCTACCACAGCTACATCCGCGACCGCGTGACGATGCGCGTCCTCCACACCGGCGGCGGCATCACCCACGTGCATCACTTGCACGCCCACCAGTGGCTCCGTTCGCCCAACAGCGACGACGGCCACTACCTAGACAGCCAGATGATCACCCCCGGCTCCGCCTACACGATGGAGATCGCCCATCATGGCAGCGGCAACCGCAACGAGACCGTCGGCGACTCCATCTTCCACTGTCACTTCTACCCCCACTTCGCCGGCGGCATGTGGGCGCTCTGGCGCACGCACGATGTCTTCGAGGCCGGCACCCGCCTCGACCGCGAGGGCCGCCCCGTCCCCGGCTGGAACCGCGCCCTCCCCGACGCCGAGATCAAAGCCGGCACGCCCATCCCCGCCATCGTCCCGCTGCCCACCCTCGCCATGGCCCCCGCGCCCGCGCCCGTCCGCCTGATCGACGAGGGCCGCCGCGTCGAGGTCCGCGCCAAAAACCACGACGACCGCCGCCGCGACCCTGCCTACGACAACCCCGGCTATCCCTTCTTCGTCCCCGGCGTCTCCGGTCACCGCGCCCCGCACCCGCCCCTCGACATGGCTTGGGAAGAGACCGCCCCCGGCGTCCCCGCCCACGACAAGGACGGCAAACTCATCTACCTCGACGGCGGCCTCCCCCGCCACCAGGTGCTCGACGGCACCATCGTTCACGAGCTCCACACGCGTTGGGATTTCAGCAAGGACTTCCTCGCCCGTGACAAGGACGGCAAACCCGTCGCCGGCGGCCTCGTCGCCTTCGAGCTTCCCGAGGACGGCACCGCCATCGAGAAGGCCGCCATGGCCGCGCACGCCACCCGCACCCACGCCTCCTTCCTCCCCAACGGCGACCCGGGCAACTTCACCCTCAACGGCCTGCCCCCCGCCCACGGCGCCCCCTTCGCCAACCCCAGTGTAAACGAAGAGGGCAACGGCGACCTCGACGTGCGCCGCTATCAAGGCGCCGCCATCCAGACCGACGCGGTCCTCAACAAGCAGGGCTGGCACTTCCCGCAGCAGCGCATGATCACCCTCTGGCAGGATGTCGCTCCCACCATCTCCGGCGAACGCGCCCCGCAGCCCTTCTTCTTCCGCGCCAACACCGGCGAGACGATCGAGTTCTGGCACACCAACCTCGTCCCCGACTACTACGAGCTCGACGACTTCCAGGTCCGCACGCCGACCGACATCATCGGCCAGCACATCCACCTCGTGAAGTTCGACGTCCTCGCCTCCGACGGCGCCGGCAACGGCTGGAACTACGAGGACGGCACCTTCAGCCCCGACGAGGTCCGCACCCGCATCGACGCCATCAATCTCTCCGGCGGCCTCCACGCCTTCGACGAGCGCACCCAGTTCAAGGGCCGCAAACAGCGCGAGCTCAAGATCAAGCCCGCCCCCGCCGTCTTCGGCCCCGCTCCCGCCGGCCAAAACTGGGCCGGCGCCCAGACCACCATCCAACGCTGGGACACCGATCCCGTCGTGAACAACGAGGGCGAAGACCGCACCCTCCGCACCGTCTTCACCCACGACCACTTCGGCCCCTCCACCCACCAGCAGGCCGGCCTCTACGGCGGTCTCCTCGTGGAGCCCCAGGGCTCGAAATGGTATGACCCCGTCTCCGGCGGCCTCCTCTACGATACCAAGAAGCGCCACGACGGCGGCCCCACCAGCTGGCAGGCCAACATCGTCACCGCCGATCCCGCCGACAGCTACCGCGAGTTCGCCATCGAGTTCGGCGACTTCCAGCTCGCCTACGGCCCCGGCAGCCCGTCCAAGCCCGGCACGCCCACCGCCTCGCTCTTCACCAGCCCCTTCGGCGTCGAGCTGAAGAAGGGCAAGGTCCCGCCCGAGGTCGCCTCCGTCTTCGCCGCCAACGGCGTCGTCTTCGCCAACGACCGCGTCTCCCTCGAGAAAGGCAAGGCCTCCGGCGAATGGCTGCTGACCTACCGCCCCGCCAAGAAGGTCGAGGAGCGCTACCGCCTCGCGCCGGTCTCGCCTGCGACAACACCCGCCACCTACGCGGTCTACCCGCTCGACCAGCCCGCCTCCTGGGCCGCTCCCGCCTACGCGATCAACCCCGCTCCGCTCGACGGCAACAACAAGGTCAGCGGTGCCCCCTATCCGACGCTCATCAGCGTCGTCCCCGCGCCCGGCACCTTCTCGCTCAACTACCGCAACGAGCCCATCCCGTCCCGCGTCTGGGACCCCGTGGCCAAGGCCCCCGCCGCCGGCGACGCCGGCGACCTCTCCTTCGCCTACGCGTCCATCCTGCGCGCCGATCCGCGGCTCAACCAGCAGCCCGCGCCCGGCACGGCGATCAACCCCGCCGATCCGAACGGCTTCAAGTTCCCCGCCAACCTCACGCCCACCGTGAACGGCCCCGCCACCGTCTCGCCCGCCTCCGGCAAAGTGCAGCCCACCGATCCCTTTACCCCGATGTTCCGCGCCTACGCCGGCGATAAGGTCCAGGTGCGCACCCTCGTCGGTTCGCAGCATAATCCCCACTACTTCGCCATCGACGGCGTCTCCTGGCTCTACGAACCCGGCTACGAAAACTCCGGCTTCCGCAACAACCAGCCCATGGGCATCTCCGAACACTACGAGATGAACTTCACCCTCCCGCGCGCCACCGCCTCCGCCGCGCAGCCCTTCGCCGACCACCGCTACGAGGCCAGCGCCGGCGTCGACGGCATCACCAACGGCCTCTGGGGCATCCTCCGCTCCTACGCCCAGAAGGTGCCCGAGCTCGTGCCCCTGCCCAACAACCGTCCACCCGCCACCGCGCCCGTCTTCGCCGGGATAAAGCCCCCCGCCGACGCCAAGGTCCGCCGTATCCACGTCGTCGCGACATCGGTCGGCCAGGCCACCGGCGGCGGTCTCGTCTACAACTCCCGGGGCCAGACCACCGCGCTCAACCCGCCCGCCTTCGACACGAGCTTGCCCGTCGTCGATCCCGACGCGCTCATCTACGTGCGCGCCGAGGACCTCGACTCCTCGGGCAAGCTGATCCGCAAGGGACGGATCGAGCCGCTCATCCTCCGCGCCGCCGCCGGCGAATGGATCGAGCTCACCCTCACCAACAACTTCCAGCCCGCGCAGGAGCCGGCCATCTTCGGCACCCCCGTCGCCGCCGGCTCGCCCTACGGCCAGGGCGACGCCACCGCCGTCCCGCCGATCCAGTTGCTCACCTCGCCCAGCGTCGGCCTCAATCCCCAGGTGGTCGGCTACGACATCACCCGCGCGAACGGCATCAACGTCGGCTTCAACCCGACCGTCACCGTCCCGCCCGGCCAGACCTCCGCGCCGATCCACTGGTATGCCGGCGCCCTCTCCTTCGGCAAGGACGGCGGCCTCGTCGCCACCCCCGTCGAATTCGGCGCCATCAACCTGAACCCCTCCGACCCGCTCCAGCAGCACGCGCTCGGCCTCGTCGGCGCGCTCGTCATCGAGCCCGAGGGATCGACCTGGAAGGAGGACGTCAACCAGCGCGCCTCCGCCACCGTCACCAAGGCCGACGGCACCGTGTTCCGCGACTTCGTCATGCTCTGCCAGGACGACGTCACGCTCGCCAACGCCGCCGGCGCGCACACCGTCAACTACGGCACCGAGCCCATCGCCTACCGCTACCCGACGTCTTACTTCCCCGGCGGCAATTTCCCCGCCGCCGACGGCACCCAGGCCACGTCGAACACCCTCGTCGCCGCCGACCCTCAGACTCCGATCTACGTCGCCGGCGCCGGCACCCCCGTGCGCTTCCGCATGCTCCACCCCGCCAGCGCCGCCGGCGCCGATGGCGAGGTGCTCACCATCGACGGCCACGTCTTCCAGGAGGAGCCCTACGTCGACGGCAGCCGCGTGATCGGCGACAACCCGCTCTCGCAATGGTTCGGGGCCCGCGGCGGCCACGGCGCCCGCGATCGCTTCGAGGCCGTGCTCGCCAGCGCCGGCGGCGAACATCGCGTGCCCGGCGACTACCTCTACCGCTCGCTCATAGCCCTCCTCGGCGGCGGCGACATGGCCGACGGCCAGTGGGGCATCTTCCGCGTCACCGCCCCGGGCAAGGACGCCGTCATC
>CBIHRE010000365.1:0-5560 GCA_966212385.1 uncultured Akkermansia sp.
TCCTCCTCTCCTCGCCGACCGGCACCGGCAAAACCCTCGCCGCCTTCCTCGGCATCTTCGACCACCTCGTCCGCCTCCACGAAGCCGACACGCTTCCGCCCCGCGGCATCGTCGCCATCTACGTTTCCCCGCTGCGCGCCCTCGCCTACGATCTTCAGAAAAACCTCCACGCTCCGCTCGCCGAGCTTGGCTGGGATTTCATTCGCGTCGCCTCCCGCACCGGCGACACCTCCGCCAAAGACCGCGCCACCCAAAAGCGGAAACCTCCCCACATCCTCGTCACCACCCCCGAGAGCCTTACCCTCCTCCTCTCGCAGCCAAGCTGGGCTCCTGCGCTCTCCACCGTCCGCTTCCTCCTCGTGGATGAGCTTCACGCCCTCGCCGAAAACAAACGCGGCAGCCTCCTCGCCCTCGCCGCCGAACGCCTCGAAGCCTTGGTTGCCGACTCCTCGCTCCCCGCTCCTTGCTCCGAGCTCGTTCGCATCGGCCTCTCCGCCACCGTCTCGCCGCTCCCCGAGCTCGCCCGCTTCCTCGCCGGCCCCGGCCGTCCTTGCGAAATCGTCGAGGTCAACTCCACAAACCCTTCCGACGTCTCCGTCTTCTCCCCGCTCGCGAAAAATCCCTATCCCGCCGCCGGCTACACCGGCGTGCGCGTCCTTCGCGAACTCGCCGCCGAGCTCCTCCGCTATCGCACCACGCTCGTCTTCACCAACACCCGCGCCGGCGCCGAGACCATCGGCCTCCGTCTAAAGCAGCTCCTTCCCGACCTCGCCGCGCAAATCGAGGTCCACCACGCCTCTCTTGATCGCGCCGTCCGCCTCGAGGTCGAGGACCGCCTCAAACGCGGCGAACTCCGCGCCGTCGTCTGCTCCACCTCGCTCGAACTCGGCATCGACATCGGCTCCATCGACCTCGTCGTCATGGTATCCGCGCCGAAAGGCGTCGCGCGCGCCCTCCAGCGCCTCGGCCGCTCCGGCCACGCCCCCGGCCAGACCGCCCGGGGTCTCCTCGTCGCCACCAATATCAACGACCTCGCCGAGTGCGCCGCCACCGTCCGCCTCATGCGCGCGCGCCAGCTCGAGCCGCTCCGTCTCCCGCAAAACCCCGCCGACGTCCTCGCCCAGCACCTCGTCGGCATCGCCGTCTTCGCCGACACCACGCCCGACGAGGCCTACGCCCTCGTCCGCCACGCCCATCCCTTCGCCGATCTCCCGCGCGAACTCTTCGACCGCGTGCTCCATTACCTTCAAGGCGGCGGCCGTTCCCTCGAAAAAGCCTACACCCACCTCTTCGGAAAAATCTTCATCAACTCCGACGGCCACCTCGCCCTCCCCGCGCCCAAGATCGCCCGCGAGTTCTACCAAAACGTCGGCACCATCTCCTCCGACGCCCACGTCACCGTCCGCCTCGGCCGCCGCAAGCTCGGCACCGTCGAGGAAATGTTCATCAAGGGCCTGCGCCCCGGCGATATCTTCGTCCTCAACGCCCGCTGCGTCCGTCTCGTCTCCACCACGCTCCTCACCGCCAAGGTCGCCGCCGCCGATTCGTCGCTGCCCACCGTCCCGCGCTGGAACGCCGCCAAGATGCCCCTCGCCAGCGGCCTCGCCGCCGAGGTCGTCCGCCTGCGAACCGCGGTCTCGGAGTTGGTTGAATCCGAAGGTAGTGCCGGACCGCCGGGACGGCCGTTCGCAATCGACGCACCGTCACCCAAACCGGCGCGCCCGGCGGTCGCGCCCTACCCCGATGCCTCCGTCCAAACCCCGGCCGAAACGTATCTCATCTCGCACTACGCTTTCACCCCCGCCAACGCCGCCGCCCTCGTCCGCCACTTCCGCCTCCAGGCTCAGATCTCGCGCATCCCCGTCGCCGGCTTTCTCCTGGTCGAGCGTTACGCCGAAGCATCCTCCGGCCTGCGCCACTATTTCTTCCACTGCCTCATCGGCCGCTCCGCCAACGACGCCCTCTCCCGGATCGTCGCCCAGCGGATCCAGCGCACGCTCGGTGGCAACGCCCTCGTCACGATCGACGACTACGGTTTCCTCCTCACCCTCCGCCCGTTTCAGCACCTCGACTCCGCTGGCGCCATCCGCGCGCTCCTCGTCCGCTCCGGCGCCGAGGACGACCTCCGCGCCGCCCTCGCCGACAGCGAACTCGTGAAATGGCAGTTCCGCGGCGTCGCCCAGGCCGGCCTCATGGTCCCGCGCCGCGTCCACGGCGCCGAACGCGGCTCCAAATCGCTCCAGTGGAGCTCCGAGATCCTCTTCGACGTCCTCCGC
Source organism: uncultured Akkermansia sp. (assembly GCA_966212385.1). GTDB lineage: Bacteria > Verrucomicrobiota > Verrucomicrobiia > Opitutales > Opitutaceae > IMCC26134_A. Next base: position 2,277 of record CBIHRE010000365.1, read on the forward strand.
CGCCACGAACCCGACCACGTCCTCCTCGCCGAAGCCTACGCCGAGGCCACCACCCGATTCCTCGATCTGCCCACCGCCCTCGCCTTCCTCGAATCCGCCGCCGCCCTGCCCATCGACTTCCGCGACGTCACGCGCGTCAGTCCCTTCGCCTTTGGCATATTCGTCTCCCGTATCCGCGAAACCATGATGCTCGAAGACCCGGAAACCACCATCGAGCGCCTCTACCACGAGATGTATGGCCCCCTCGTGGAAGGGGCCAGGTCGTTGAACCGCGAATAAACGCGAATGCCCGCGAATCTCGCTAAGCCATCCCGCCCGCCTCCGCACCATTCGCGTCTATTCGCGTCCATTCGTGGTTAACCACCTCATCGCCCCCGGCCTCCTCTTCGACGCCCGCCTCGCGCTCTTTCTCGAGGCAACGCGCAGCCTCGTCGTCGCCGACCTCCACTGGGGCTACGCCGAGAGCCACCGCGCCGCCGGTAATCTCCTCCCCGCCTGGGGCGACGACACCCTCGAGACCACGCTCCACGCCCTTCTCGCGGACTACGCCCCCGTCGAACTCATCTGGCTCGGCGATTCGCTCCACACCGCGCACAGCGCGCCGCGATCCCGCGCCCGCGCCGAGGCCTTCATCGCCGCCTCACCCGCGCCCGTCCTCGTTCTCGCCGGCAACCACGACGCCCGCTGGTCCTTCGCCACCACCGCGCCCGTCGTCCGCGACCGCTTCGTCCTCCACCACGGCGACAAGTCGCTCGCCCCCGCTTCCCTTTTTCCCGGCGCGGTCGAGATCATCGGCCACCACCACCCCGCCTACGTTTTCCGCGACGGCGCCGGCGCGCGCTTGAAACTCCCCGCGCTCGTCCATTCGCCGACACGCCTCATCCTCCCCGCCTTCAGCCCCTGGGCGGCCGGCGCCGCGTGGAACGACCGCCTCGCGCCCGGCGAAACGCTCTGGGCCGCCACGCCGCGGCGCTTGCTCCCGGTCCGCCGCCCCGCCTAGGCTCCGGCATGCCCACGCAAGCGACGCCCACCGACAGCATCGCCCTCCTCATCGACGCGGACAACGCGCCCGCCGCGCGCATCGACTTCATCATCGCCGAGCTCGCGACCTACGGCGTCGTCAACATCCGCCGCGCCTACGGCAACTGGCAAAAGCCCGAACTCTCCGGCTGGCAAAAAGTCCTCCACGACTACGCAATCCAGCCCATCCCGCACTTCGACCTCGTGAAAGGCAAAAACGCCGCGGACATGGCGCTCCTCATCGAGGCGATGGACATCCTCTACACGAAAAACGTCGGCACCTTCTGCCTCGTCTCCTCCGACTGCGACTTCACCCCGCTCGTCCTTCGCCTCCGCGCCGACGGCAAGCAGGTCATCGGCTTTGGCGGCAAAAGCGCCGCCGCCCCCTTCGTCGCCAGCTGCACGCGCTTTCTCTACCTTGATGAAGTCCGCGCGCCCAACCAGGCCCCGCGTCCCAAGCAATCCGCCGATCAGCTCAAGCAGGATCCGAAGCTCATCCAGATGCTGCGCCGCGCCGTCGAGGCCCAGGCCGACGCCGACGGCTGGGCCTTTCTGAGCGGCGTCGGCTCGCACATCTCCAACCAAGGGCCCTTCGATTCCCGCAACTATGGTTTCCCGAAGCTTGGCGATCTCATTGCCGAGATCGACCTTTTCGAACTGAAGAAAATCCAAGGCGCGAACGGCACCAGCGTGCAGGTCCGCCTCCGCGAATAGTTCCCACGCACTTTCGGCTTTCGCGCCCCGCCCCGTCGTCGCAGCGTCCCGCCCATGGCCGATGCTCCCGCTTTGCTCACCGTCCGTGAACTGAAGTCCCCCGACCTGAATCCAGGGGCGCCCTTCTCCGCCGTCCTCGTCATCAAGAAGCTCCAGATCAAAACCGCCTCCAACGGAAACCCCTTCCTTTCCCTGGAACTTGGCGACCGAGGCGGCTCCTTTTCTTGCACGATCTTCGGTGACAGCCCGCTTTTCGATCCGACCAAAAACGCCGGCGAAGGCGCCGTGCTTCGGGTCGAGGGTCGCAACGACTCCTTCCAAGGCCGCTTCTCGCCCAAGCTCACCAAGGCCACCGCCCTCTCCGAAGAGCAAATCGCAGCCGAGCCCGGCCTCGTCGACGCCCTCGTCGAGCTTCCGCCCGAAAACGGCGCCGAGCTCTGGACGGAGTTCCAGACCTTCATCGACGCCATCAAACACGACGAACTTCGCATGACCGTGCGCGGCGTCTTCGAGGAGGTCGGCGAGGTCTTCCGCTACTGCCCCGCCGCCGTCTCGATGCACCACGCCTACCGCCACGGCCTGCTCGAGCACACGATCCACATGGCCCGCGCCTGCCGCGCGCTCCTTCCGCTCTACACCGAGGTCGACCCCGATCTCGCGATGGCCGGCATCCTCCTGCACGACACCGGCAAGACCATCGAATACGAGGGCACGCTCGCCACCAAGCGCTCCCGCCGCGGCATCCTCCAAGGCCACGTCGTCCTCGGCTACCAGCTCGCCCGCAAGCACGGCATCAAGGCCCGCCTCGACGCCGACCGCCTCGAGCGTCTCGAACACATCATCCTCAGCCACCAAGGCGAACCCGAGTGGGGCGCCGCCGTCTACGCCGCCACGCCCGAGGCCGTCTTCGTCAGCATGGTCGACAACCTCGACGCCAAGATGGGCATGGTCCAGCGCGCCCTTCGCCAGGCCGGCGACACGGCGGAATTTTCCGAGCGTCTTCCCGGCTTGAACACCGCGTTGCTCACCACGCCGCTCTCGCAGACGGAAAAATAAAAAAGCGCGGGCATCGTCGCCCGCGCTTCGTCCACGTTTTGTCTCGCCGTAGGCCGCCTGCTCGCGGGCGCCTCGTCGCTCAGGGCGCCGGCCCCCAGCGTTTCGTGAACGGATAATAGATGAAGAGCGGACGCCCGACGACATCCTTTGCCGGCACCGTGCCCCAATAGCGGCTGTCCAGGCTGTTCGCCGAGTTGTCGCCGAGCGCCACATAGGAGTCGGCCGGCACGCGGAACGTTTCCCCAGAATGCAAAATAGCCCGCGAGTAACCGGGGTCGCGCTGGGTGGGCCGATATCCCACGTAGCTGTCCTGCTCCTTCGCGTTCTTGTCGAAAGCGGGCGCACCCGTGATCGGCGCCCCATTCCGGTAAAGCACCGGACGCTCGATGCGCAACTCGTCGCCGGGCACGCCGGCGAGGCGTTTGATGTAATACTGGTCGCCGCCCATCTTCGCGAGATCGGGAATGTTGCCGGTGCGGAAAACAAAACCATCG
>CBIHRE010000366.1:0-5533 GCA_966212385.1 uncultured Akkermansia sp.
CACCTCGTCATTTTCGACGGGGGGCTCGGCAAATGGGGATGAGTCGCCCATGCTGGCCCGCATGGGAAAGAACATCGCAGGCGAATAGCCGAGTTGGCCGGCGAAAACGTATTCACCAAAGACCGACACGCCCCACCCCTAGTTCGTGCGTGCCCCGTTTGCCAACCGGCGCGCGCATTGCCGCCTTTGCGCAAACCCACACCGGAAGAGCTGGCGCAAATCGCCCGCTCGCGTGGTTGGCCCACGGAGGACGCACACGCGGGAATGACGGAGCTGGTAAATCGCGGTTTGCTTTTCACCGCCGAAATCTACGACGACGGCGAAATCTTTCCGGCATGGGTTGCCACCGACCCCAGCCGTGCGAACGCACAAGCCCGGCGCATGGACGGGAAGAAATGGACCGGAATAAACGCGAAGCCAAAGACCTTGCCCGGCATCAGGGGAAGCCGAGCCATCGGCGCGAGCATCATCGGCACACGTCCGCAGGTCTGGATTTTGGAAGGCTGCCCCGATCTGCTCGCCGCCCCCATCATCGCACTCCGCGCTGGTCTCGATCTCGGCAGCATTGACTTCGTTTGCATCACCGGCGCGGGAAATAATCTCCATGCCGACGACCTCCCCGCTTTCGCCGCAAAAACCGTGACTATCGCGGTGCATCACGACGCAGACCACGGCAGAGGCGCGAAGGCTGCCCACCGATGGGCGGGACAAACCTATCAGGCCGGCGCGGCAACGGTGCGCGGGTTTGATTTCTCCGGAAGCGGCGGGAAGGATTTAGCCGACTATTTGCGCGACACGGCTCGAACAGAAAGCGAATCAAACTTGGCGTAGGCCAGCATCACCGCTCCTGAAGCGGCTTCCTGTTGGCGTCGTAAGCGCCCAAGATGTTTTTCGCGCTCTCGTCCACCATGACGTAGATCTCCTTTTTACCCGGTCCCTGCTGATAGTTGGGTGTAAATACGATGTGGCACATGAAAACCGGCCTGCCTTGATAGCTCTCCTTGCTGGCCGTCTCCTCAAAAATCCTGACTAGGTCGTAGTTAACGGCGTTTTCGTAGAGGAATATTCTGGCCCTGAATTGAGCGGCTTCCACTAGCGCCTTTTTAGCCTTCGCCCCCGCTTCCATTGCTCTGGAGATATCTCCGAAAACACATAAGCATAAGGCTATTGCAACAAACTTCTTATTTTTCTTAAGGATACTGAAAGGGTCTTTGTTCTCATGGAGAGGTGGAGGCAATGCGGGGATTGGTTGCTGGTCGTCTTCCGCAAAGCTTCCCGTCCACGCGCAACGGTTACACGTCCATTGGCTATCCCAGTGCTTTTGAAGCTCCGGAAGCACCCTTTGATTGAAGTGATCTTCGCCCCTCTTGGCCTCGTCCGATCCTGCTTTGATGTGATGGATAATCCAAATCGCGGACAGAACAACGACCGCAGCTAGAGTTATTGAAAAATAGAGGCATCCCAAGGCGATTGGAATCATCCAAAACCACATGAACACCCCCAGTAACCCCAAACATCCGCTTGCGACCGGGGCTTTCTTTTCAGGGGGAGCTATACGCTGCGAACGGAGTGTGGCATTCCCAGCAACCCCCACCTTTACCTCGGATTCGTAGACTGCGCGAACAGACTTAATGTCTGTGCTTTGGCATTTGGGGCAGATTAGCGGGGGTCTCTCGGCCATATTGCGGGCATAGACCCGCCCCGTGCGCCTTCAAGCACGGTCTTGAACGCGTGAACGCCGTGAGACGCCGACGGATTCCGCGTATCATTCTGACCAATACGCGCACGCCCGCGAGGAACGAAGCCGCCTTCGTTCATGGACAGCGCCAACGACTCGCCAGAAGCGCCACTCCCCCCCCACTAAAGGTAATCGCTCCCCTCAGGAACAAACGGAGCGCAGCGCAGGCCATTTTTCGCCGGGGTCGCGTGCGTGAAATATGCCGCGAAAAACTGTCGGCGTCATCCGCGTTGTTCAGCGAACTTTTAGAACTAACCCCGTCTTTTTTTAGAACTAAGAGACCGAGACCGGGCAGAAAAAATCCCGAACCTTTTTGGGGTCCGGGACTTTTGTAAAATGGAGCAGGCGAAGAGACTCGAACTCTCGACGTCCACCTTGGCAAGGTGGTGCTCTACCAACTGAGCTACGCCTGCATGACCAACTGAGGGAGACGGAGCAAAGAGCGTCGCGCGTTACCGTCAATAGGTTTTTCGCACGAATCTCATTTTTATTTCGGTCACTTGTTTTCGAGGTCGAAAACGAGCTGGTTGCGCGCTTGCACCGGCAGAGAAACGACGCCCGCCGCTTGGAGCACGGGGATGGTCTCGTCGGCCAGAAGATGCTTGGCCACGCGTCCGATCTTGGCCGCTTCGCCCTTTCGAAAAACCAACTGCACCGGCAGGCGCAGGGGGTAGTCGCCCGTGTGCAGATTCTCGGGCGTCGGCGGATACGCGACATCGCCCGAGCGCGTGCCTTTCGAGACGAGCAGGACCTTCAGCTTCGAGCCCGCGGCAGGCGTCGCGGGCAGGATCGCGATCCCGCCTTCCTCGCCCTTCAGACGCGCGTAGATTTCCTCCGGGGTGTCGAGCAGCGCGACGGTGGGTCGCAGGTCCGGCGTCTTGAGGACATTGTAACGGAAAAGATCGAGCGAGAGGCCCGCGCTGCGGCGGAGCGCCATCGGCGAAATGGTGCGGGGCGCCCAGGCGCCGAGCACGCCGACCTCGCTCCAGCGTTTGAAGTTCGTGAGCTCGTTCGCGCCAAAGATGCCGGCCAGCTGAGGGAAGCTGATCTGGGTGAGCGAAAGATCCGCGGGGACGACCACCACGCTGGTCAGGTATCCGATGGTCGCGCTGCTGAACTCCGGGCCGGGCTTGGGATCCTGCGCCGTAAACACGAGCAGGCCGAGGTCCGCCTTGCCCGCCTGCAAGGCTTCCATGCCGAGCCGGCTGCCGCGCAAATCGAAGGCGAGGTCCAAGTCGTTCTGCTTCGCGAACTGGACCAGATTCGGCCGAAGCGCCTCCTCGAGCAGATCGGAACCGGTGAGGCGGATCGTTTCCGCGCCGACGAGCGACGATACGAAAAGCGAGGCCGCAAAGGAGGCGGAAGCTAGCAGCGGGGGAAGTCGCATAGGGTGCCTTCGTGCTGCCCCGAGGCGCCCCGGCTGGCAAACGCAAATCCGGCGCCATCCCCTGCACGTCCGCCCCGGCGCAGCCTCGGCGGATGGAGCGTTCGGACGACCTCAATCCACGGTGTCCAGCTCCGGCCACTGCACCAGCTTGCGGTGCAGGGTGCGCCGGCTGATGCCCATGAGCTCGGCCGCCTTGGTCCGGTTGCCGCGGGCCTTCAGCAGCGCCTCGCGCAAAAGCCGACGCTCGTTCTCCTCCATCGAGAGCGAGGCTCCGACCGGCGCCGGCAGCGCGAGCGCGGCCGAACCGCCGGCCGACGAAGCGCCGAGTCCCGCGAGGTTCCCGGGCGCGCCCGCCCCGTCGGCGAGCGGCAAGGCCGGCGCGCCGGAATAGGAAACGGGCGCGTGGGCCAGGCCCCGATAGCGCGGATCGAGATCGTATTCCGTTAGCCTGCCGCCGCGGTGCATGACGACGGCGTTTTCGCAAAAATTCCGCAGCTCGCGGATATTTCCCGGCCAGCGATAGGAGCAAAGCGTGCGCAGCGCGCCGGGCTCGAGCTGCGGCGGAGGCGTGCCGTTTTCCTTCGCGAAAAATTTCAGGTAATGGGCGAGCAGGAGCGGGATGTCGTCGGGACGCTCGCGCAGCGGCGGCATGACGAGGCGCACCACGTTTAGCCGGAAAAACAGATCCTCGCGGAACTTCCCCTCCGCGACCATGCGCTCGAGATTGCGATTGGTCGCGGCGACGAGACGCACGTCGAGCGGGATGGATTTCCCGCCGCCGACTCGCTCGATCGTGCGCGCCTCGAGGAAGCGCAGCAGCTTCACCTGCGTGCTCGCGGTGATCTCGCCGATCTCGTCGAGGAAAAGCGTGCCGCCGTCCGCCGACTCGAAACGCCCGATCCGCCGCTCCGTCGCGCCCGTGAAGGCGCCGCGCTCGTGGCCGAAGAGCTCGCTTTCGAGCAGGTTCTCCGAAAGCGCCGCGCAATGCACCGCGACGAAGGGCGCGCGGGCCCGCGGGCTCGCCTGGTGCACGGCCTGCGCGATCAGCTCCTTGCCCGTGCCGCTCTCGCCCTCGAGCAGGATCGTGGCCTTCGCCGGCGCGACGAGCCGGACCTTGTCGATCAGGTCGCGCAGCGCCGCCGAGTGGCCGATGATGCCCTCGAAGCTGAATTTCTCGTCGAGGCGCTCGTGCAGCTGCTTCACCTCGACCTCCAGGGTCTTGGTCTTGAGCGCGCGCTGGAGCAGCACCTCGAGCCGCTCGAGATTGACCGGCTTGGTGAGAAAATCGACCGCGCCGCGCTTCATCGCCTCGACCGCCGTATCCACGTTTCCATACGCAGTCATCATGATCACCGCCGGGCGCTGCGGCAGGGCGAGCGCCTTGTCGATCACCTTGAGCCCGGACTTGCCCGGCATGCGCAGGTCGGTGAGCACCGCGTCGAAAGGCTGCGCGTCGAGCAGGTTGAAGGCCTCGTCGGCGTTGGCCGCCAACGACACGTCATAGTTGTCCTCCAAGGCCTGGCGCAGGCCATCGCGGGTATGCTTCTCGTCATCAACGATCAGGACGCTGGGCAACATGCCGCGAATCACGCCCCGCGGCGCCGCGGGGTCAAGCCGACGTGCGCCATTTCGTCACGCCTTGCGGATTTGCGCTTCGGGAGCCGGACCTTTGTTTGCGTCTCTCTCTTTTTCCTCCGCCCCTCCTCTCATCGTGCGCATCCCGGCCCTTTGGTTTCTTTTTGGCGTCGCCGCCGTCCTCGGCGCAGAGCCGCCGCGCGCGGAGGAGGTCGTCGCATCCGCCCGCTCGCTGCTCGCCGCATCTCGGCTGCCCGAGGCGCGCGAACCGCTCGAAACCCTGCTGAAGCGCGAGCCGGGCAACCTCGAGGCGGCGCTCCTCCTCGCCGATGTCTACAACGGTCTCGGGCGACGCGACCAGGCGATCGATCTGCTCGAACCCTTCCTCGAAAAGCATCCGCGCGACGCCCGCCTTCTCGGCTCCTACGCCGGCCAGTGCATGCTGCGTGCGGGCGAACTCGGTTTCGGCCTTCGCGCTATTCGCCTGGCCCGGCGCGGCCGCGAGCTCATGGAACGCGCCGCCGCCCTCGCCCCCGACGACATCGCGTATCGCGAGGGCTTGGTGGACTTCTACCGGCAGGCGCCCGCCTTGGCCGGAGGAGATCTCGGCAAGGCGCGCCAACACGCCGACGCCATCGCGAAACTCGATCCCGTGCGCGGCGCGGCCTGGCAGGCCTCGATCCTCGTGCAGGAAAAGAAATTCGCCGAGGCGCTCGCGGCCTGCGACGTCGCTCTCGCCGCGCGGCCCGACGACTACATCGCGCTCTTCACGCTCGGCCGCACCGTCGCGGAAAGCGGACAACGACTCGACGACGGCGAAGCCGCCCTGCGCC
>CBIHRE010000367.1:0-5509 GCA_966212385.1 uncultured Akkermansia sp.
ACGGGCCCCTACCTCGACGACACGGGCGTGGATCTCCGCGACCGGGGCGGCCGCCTCGTGCTCGGCACGCAGGGCGACTTCAGCGGCCCCGGCCACGCCACCGGGGTCGAGGACGGCGGCAAGCAGTGGCTCTCCGTCCACTTTTACGACGGCACCACGCGCAACGGCGCCGCCACCCTCGCCCTCCGCAAACTCGAGTGGACCAAAGACGGCTGGCCTCGCGTCGCCGACTGACCTTCTTTTCGCCAATCGCTTTTCAACCCCGCCCATGGTCTCCCCCCTCCGCCCCGCCCTCGCTCTTCTAGCCACCGCCCTCGCGCCTCTCGCCGCCTCCGCCATTCCCCAGGTCGAGCACCTCGGCCGCGGCCTCGTCGCCACCCAGCAAAGCGACGGCAAAGTGTTCCTCTCCTGGCGCCTCCTCGCAGACGATCCCGCCGACATCGCCTTCAACGTCTACCGCACCACCGAGCCGCCGGCCGGCGCCAAGCCCATCGACTTCGGCATCTTCGCCTCCACGCCCGACACGCCCGCCGGCACGGTGAAGCTCAATGCCGGTCCGCTCACCGACGTCACCTGGTTCTCCGACTCCACGCCCGGCCTGCACTACCGCACCACCTACTTCGTCCGCGCCGTGGTGAAGGGCGTCGAGCAGCCCGACTCCCGTCCCGTCGTTTTCGCCGCCGGTTCCGAGCCCCGCGCCTATCGCTCCATCACGCTGCAAAATCCGCCCGGCTACGAGCCCCTCGAAGGCACCGTCGCCGACCTCGACGGCGACGGCGAATACGAGCTCATCGTCAAGCAGGCCGGCCGTTATCAGGACAACTCCAAGAGCGGCGTCACCGACCAGCCCATCCTCCAGGCCTACGAATTCGACGGCTCGCTCCTCTGGGAAATCCAGCTCGGCAAAAACATCCGCGCCGGCTCCCACTACACCCAGTTCATCGTCTACGACTTCGACGGCGACGGCCGCGCCGAGCTCGCCTGCAAGACCGCCGACGGAGCCACCGACGCCACCGGCAAGGTCATCGGCGACGCCAACGCCAACTACGTCAACGACCGCGGCCACGTTCTCCGCGGCCCCGAGTTCCTCAGCATCTTCGACGGCGCCACCGGCAAGGTCCTCGACACCGTGCCCTACGAGCCCGCCCGCCACCCGACCAATCCGCTCGAGCCCACCCGCGACGAACTCAAGGCCGTCTGGGGCGACGGCAACGGCAACCGCTCCGACCGCTACGTCGCCGGCGTCGCATACCTCGACGGCACCCACCCGAGCCTCATCATGGCCCGCGGCTACTACACCCGCACCTGCCTCGCCGCCTGGGACTTCAAGGGCGGCAAGCTCGTGAAGCGCTGGTTCTTCGACTCCGACGCCGGCCCCGAGTCCAACCGCAAATACGCCGGCCAAGGCAACCACCAGCTCTCCATCGCCGACGTCGATAACGACGGCAAAGACGAGATCGTCTACGGCGCCATGGTCATCGACGACGACGGCCAGGGCCTCTACTCCACCGGCTGGGGCCACGGCGACGCCCTCCACGTCTCCGATCTCAACTGGGACAACCCCGGCCTCGAGATCTTCGACATCCAGGAACGCTTCGACAAGGAAGGCTACTCCATGCGCGACGGCGCCACCGGCCGCCCCATCTTCACCGTGCCCTCCGTCGCCGCCGACAAGGCCGACGACAACGAAGGCCCCGGCCGCGGCGTCTCCATCAACATCGATCCGCGCTACCGCGGCTCCGAGTCCTGGGGCATCGGCGCCGGCATGACCAAGATGTTCGCCGCCGACGGCAAGGTCATCGGCGACCGCCCGAAGGACCTGCCCGCCAACTTCGCCATCTGGTGGGACGGCGACCTCCTCCGCGAACTCCTCGATCAGAACTTCGTCGAGAAGTGGAACTGGGAGACGCAGCAGCCCGAGCGCATCCTCACCGCCCACGAGTGTATCTCCAGCAACGGCACCAAGGCCACGCCCTTCCTCTCCGCCGACATCGACGGAGACTGGCGCGAGGAAGTCGTCTGGCGCACCCGCGACGGCTCCGCGCTCCACATCTACAGCAGCACCATCCCCACGAAGTATCGCATGGTGACGCTCATGCACGACCCGCAATACCGCTGCGCGATCGCCTGGCAAAACGTCGCCTACAACCAGCCCCCGCACCCGAGCTTCGCCCTCGACCCCGGCCTCCCCCTCCCCAAGCGCAAGCCCGTGCAGGTGCTGCCCGGCTCCGGCCGCTGAACGACCGACTCCACGCGGTATAGAGCAAAAACGATCACATGGCGGTCCCCGAAAGCCTCTTATCCCTACCCGATGTTGAGATTGGGGGCGCGACCGGAGCACACATCCTTTGGGACAGCCGGCCCGGTTTTGATGCCGAGTGGGGCATGCTCTGCTGGAAGGACCAGCGCTATTGGTTCACGATGGTGTGCTACGATGAGGAAAAAGAGCAGATATGGTATTCGGTGTCTGCACTGACCGCCGAGCAGGCGCGCGTTCTGGACGACTGGGAGCTGCTCAATCGCACGCTGTCGTATCAATGGCGAATTCTCGCAAATGATCCGGCGACAGCCCGCGGCTTGGCCGCGAAAGAAAAGGCCAGGCAGGTGGCGGCGATTTCACGGGTTCGACCGCAGTTCGCCGAATTACCGATCGCGGGTCGTTTCGCCGTCAGCGACTACGGACATGTCAAACCAGGGAAGAAAAAAGAGCTCTGACCAAAGTCACCGGCCCGAGCGGTTCCGATACTCGTAACCGCCGCGGCTTGAGTGGGCGCGGCGCCGTTGCCGTCGACGCGTTGGTCCTGCGCGCCGCGCAGGGCGCGCAGCCAAACGGGCTCACACCGCGCAGCCTCGGGCCAGGCACTCACTCCGTCGCCACTTCGGGCACCGGGATGAGCATCAAGTCGAGGCTCTTACCGCCGCTGAGCATGCCCGATTGCACGAGGATGCGCGTGCCGTCCGGACTGAAATTCGGGTGCGTGTGGTCGGGCTTCATCACATGCCCGGTCGAGACGAGACGAATCTCGCCCGTGCGTCGGTTGAGCAGGAAGACCTCGCCGTCGAAATTATCGCCAACCGCCCAGCGCCCGTCGTGGGTGCCGTTGCTGTGCCAAAAGCCCTGCCCTCGGGTGATCTGGCCGAGCGGCGTCACCTCGTCGGTGCGCAGATTGATCGCCATGATGCCGGTCGGACGCTTCCGCAGCTCGGGCGTGTGGCCCATGAGGTTGAAGATGAGCGTGTCGCGATCGACGACCACCTCGTGGGTTACCCAATCGGTGTCGGCCTCCTTGAAAACAGGGCGGTTGCCCGTGCCGTCGGCGCGCACCGTCCAGATGCGCTGCGGCGCGTCGCCACCGGTCTCGTTGCAATACACGATCTCGCCCGGCACCCAGGGATTCACCTGCACGTGGCCCATGAGGAAGGGCGTGCGTAGCACGATGCGGTATGCGCCGGTCTTCAGGTCGACGGCCGCGATGCCGCTCGGCACCTGCGGGATGGGCTTGTCCTTCTCGCGCGGCGGACCGTCGGCGAAACGCACGCCGAAGTAGGCGGCGCTCTCGTCGGCATCGATGTCGAAGCCGCCCGCGCCCTTGTATTCGGCCGGCAGCGTCGCGATCTCGCGCTCGTAGGCGGAGCGCTCCTTCACCGCGCCCGCCGCGCTGTCCACGAGGAGCGTCGCCATGTCGAGAACGACGAGACGTTGCGGACCGTCCGCCGGTTTTCCGCGCAGGAAGTAGAGCCGCATGCCGTGGCGCGAGACGTTGAGCGAAGAAGTGTCCACATCCGGGCCGTCGGTGAGCTGGATGATTTCGCCCGTGATCTCGTTGACCGCGTAGGCCTGGGGCGTCTTCGCCGGATTACGCTCCGAGGAGCGGAAAATGATGTGGGTGCCGTCCGTGGCCCACTGCGGGTGGGTCTGGTAGATTTTCATCTCGTGGGTCGGCGCGTCGGTGAGCGTGACGAGCGAGCGACCGGTCACGCGGTCGACGATGATGCGACGCTCCGGCGGAGAGCGGCGACCGAGCTCGGCATCGGCGGCAAAACCCGATTGAACGACAGCGGCGAGACAGCAAACGAGCAGGGGCAGGCGCATGGGCGGTTACGAGGGGCGGGGTTGAGCGACGCACGGGTCGCGAGGGGATGCATCCACGCTAGCTCCGCTTTCGCCGGCAACCACTCCCGCCGCCTCGAACCGTAAGATTATTTCGTCGTTTCCGCCGCTTCCGCGGGCGTCTCGACCGCGAAATCGCGAATCTCCAGCCGCGACCACACCGTCCGGAAACCGAACCAGCCTTCGCGCAGCGGCTCCGGATCGCGGTAGTCGAACCACACCACGCCGTCCCGCGCCCACGTCGTGCGCCCGTCGGCGTCCACCGTGATCTCGATCTTATACGCGCGGTCTTTTTCGAGCAGCGCCTCCTTCTCCTTGCGGTCGTGCTCCGGGAGCAGCGGGCGCGCGCCGCGTCCGTCGTAGCGTCGGAAACGCGTGGTCGTGTTCCCGTTGCCGCCGCAGCCGACGTAGTAGGTTTTCAAACCGTCGTAGGTCGCGAAACTCCCGTCGCGGCCGGTTTTCTCCGCCGCGAAGAAGTCGTCGGGCGAACGCGGATCCGTCGCCATCCAGAAACAATTCAAGTCCGACACGCGCCGGTCCTCGCCTCCCGGCAAGGTCGCGGTGAACCGGATCCGCACCGGCGCGCGCAAAAGCTCCCGACGCCACACCGTCACCCCGGCCTTGTCGTCGATCAGCAAGGCGCCGTCGCGCGCCGTCACCGATGCCCCCGCCGCGGCTTTCTGCTCCACCACCCAGCCCTGCAAATCATCCGCAAAAACCACGCCCGCGCCCGATGTCGCTCCCATCCCCGCCGCCACCCAAAGCCAGGTCGCCAGCCATGCGATTTTTTTCATACTGTAAGCTCTCTCCATCGATTGCCGCTCCGTCACCTGCAACCGAGTTTTACCGTCAGACTTTTTTTGCCCCAAAACACATGCATCCCCTTCGCGCTCGCCGGTGGGCCGCCGCCGCTTTGCTCAGCCTCGTAACCTGTTCGCTCTTCGCCGTTCCCCTGTCCCCGCCGCTCGAGCCTCTCCAGCGCGGTCTCGTCGCCCTCAAACAAAGCGACGGACGCGTCTTCGTTTCGTGGCGCCTCCTCGGCTCCGACCCAGCCGGCACCGCTTTCAATCTCTACCGCGTCGACGGCGAGGGCGCGCCCGTGAAGCTCAATCCCGCCCCGCTCGCGGGGCCCACCTGCTACGCCGATCTTAATCCCGGTCGAGGCGCGATGCGCTACTTCGTCCGCCCTGTCTTCCAAGACAAGGAATACGATCCCTCGCCCTCGTTCGCCATCCCCGCCGACTCCCCCGCCCGCACTTGGCTCGAGATCCCCCTGCAAGTCCCCGAAGGCGGCAAAACCATCAAGGACGAGAGCTACACCTATTCCGCCAACGATTGCTCCATCGGCGACGTCGACGGCGACGGCGTGCATGAGTTTTTCGTGAAGTGGTATCCGTC
>CBIHRE010000368.1:0-5493 GCA_966212385.1 uncultured Akkermansia sp.
GTGACTTTGCCGGACGGCGTGGTGTTACGCGGTGCGGAGCCGTCGGCCTTGGCGGCGCTCGTGCGGGCCTTGCGGGAGGGGTGAGCCGATGGGGTTGCCCTTGATCGGCCTGCCGCAGGGCCTGCGCATCTACCTCGCGGTGGAGCCGGTGAATATGCGCAAACAATATGACGAGCCGAGCCAAAGACGTCAGACCTTGACTATTGACAAAACCCACCCGTGAAACGCCCCCGGCGCGTTAAGATCCTCGCCGAGCCTCGGCGGCACGTCTCGCGCCAGTCCTCCGGCCTGTCACGAGCCCTGCTTGCTCCTCCGCACGCGGGGCGTGTTCCGTGCGCTGGGAGTGCTGCCCCGCCGGGGGCGGCCTGCGCGGGCAATCGGTCCGCGCGAAGCGGCGCGCCTGTAAGACCCGCTCCGGCACGTCACGCAGTCCGTCCTCTAAAGCTCCCGGCCTGCGAGTCGTGCCCGCCCTGGAGTGACCGGCGGGGACCCCGCTGTGCCCGGCAGGGTGTCGGGCGCGCCTGCTCCTCCGCTCCGGCGCGCTCGGACGGGTCCGTAAGGTCCGGCGCTCTCGGTGCCCGGCCTCGCCGGTGTGGTCGAGCTTTCCGGCGGCGCGCGCCACAGCCTCGCCCTCGATCTTGACGGCATCGTTTACGCGTGGGGCGACAATGCCACCGGCCAGCTCGGCGATGGCACGCGCGCTTCCCGCGCGGCCGTTCGGCCCGTCACCGGGATTGACCAAGCGGCGGTCTCCATCGCCGCCGGAGGCTGGCATTCTCTCGCCGCGCTTGAGGACGGCACCGTCCGCGCTTGGGGAAGCCAGGCCGAAGGGCAGAGCGCGGGCCTTGTGGATGATCAGCTGACGCCCGCCGCGGTCGTCGGTCTCACCGGGGTGACGCGAGTGGCCGCGGGAGCGCGGCAATCGTTCGCGCGGACCGCCTCAGGCCAGTGGTATGGCTGGGGCTCGAACCGCGAAGGCCAGCTCGGGCTCATCGGCACGCTGGGTGGCGCCACGCCGGTGGCGCTCGCATCAGCTGGCTTGGCGGACGTTGCCGGCGGCATGGATGCGGCGACCTCGATCTCGGTCGTTCAAGCGACGCGCTACTACGGCTACGACGCGCAAGGCAGCGTGCGTTACCAGACAGACGCCGAGGGCGCGGTCACCACGCGCTACGATTACGACGCCTTCGGCACCCTGCTTGGCGCCGCGGGCGAGAGCCCGGTGGGCAGCGA
The DNA here is from genome assembly GCA_966212385.1 of uncultured Akkermansia sp. Classification (GTDB taxonomy): domain Bacteria; phylum Verrucomicrobiota; class Verrucomicrobiia; order Opitutales; family Opitutaceae; genus IMCC26134_A. Next base: position 1,234 of record CBIHRE010000368.1, read on the forward strand.
CGCCTATCTCTACCGCGGAGAGCGCTACGACGCGTTGACCGGCCTCTACCACCTGCGGTCTCGCGACTACGATCCGGCGCTGGGCCGCTTCCACCAGATCGACGACTTCGCGGGCTTCCCGGACAACCCGGCGTCGCTGAACCGTTACAACTACGCGGAGTCGAACCCGCTCGGAAAGTTCGACCCCTCGGGCCGCTTCGCGGTGACGAGCCTGGTGACGGCAGTCTACGCGCTGCACCTGAAAGACCAATACCTCGCCGAGCTGTTTACCGCAGGTCCGCAGTTCACCTTCGATCCGGCCGAAGCGCTGATGCGCTTCTCGATGACCGATCACCTCATGGCGGCCGGCGCGCCTCTAAAGCTGAAGGAGCGCGAGCTATGGGTGCGCACTAGCGGCGGCGGCATGATCGGCTCATGGGTTAACGAAAGCGGATCGTCGCAGGAGTCGGAGAAGCTGGCCGGGCGGGGATTCGGCGCGGGCTCGGACGTTTTTTTCCTGCTCCAGAGTGGTGCCCGTTTCCGCCAAGGCTGGGCGCTGCGTCAGGTGGAGCAGGCCTGGGGCGCCTTGCAGCAGTCGCGCCTAAATCTGAACCTCGGGCCGCGCTTCCCCGATGATCCGCGAAGCCAGCGTATCGCCGAGGGCGAAGTCCGGCTGAAAGGCTCACGCTGGGCTGACGCGATCTACGCGGACGCGTTGCTCCAGGCGACCTTGCGCTCCGCGACCAACGAAGGTCGTCGCGGCGTGCGAGCGCACTATACGCCCACCGTCGAAGGTCGGCGCTACGACGCGACCGGCGTCGATCTGACCGCCCGCGCAGCCACTTCCCTCAACGCGGCGGGTGGTGGCGGACCGGTGGATTGGGAATCTGACCTGCCGGTTGGCGCCGGTCGCTTCCTCGTTGCGCCCGAGCCGGGGGCGCTCGAGTCGCCCGCCGTCGGCGAGTTTGGACGCGCGATGGCTGAGTCTATGCGAAGCGGAGCCTTCCAGTTCGCCTATCTCTGGGCGCAGGTTGGCGTGGCGTTGCCGGGCGAAGCCGGCCTGATGGCCGCGAGCATGATTCCCTTGGTTGGCGAGGGGATGGATGCGCATGGCGCGATCTACGGGGAAACCGCGTTCGAGCGCTGGGCCTCTCGCGCGAGCTTGGGCTTGTCCGGCATCACCCTGGGGTTGTCCCCGAACCTCGGACGCTTCGCCCGCTTCGTGGGCGACACGACGGACGCGATGCGCGGCCTGAGGGCGACGAAGGTGACGGCGGAGGTGTCGGTCGACGCCGTCCGTGCGACTATGCGCGGGGCGGAGGGCCTTTCCGACGCGACGCGAGGAGCCACGCGCCTTGGGCGTAACGCGGTGATGGAAACCGCCGAACGCGCCGGCCATGCGGCGCCGGAGTTGAAACATCTAAAATGTTTCGTCGCCGGAACGCTGGTGAAGACGGAAGCCGGTTTGACGCCGATCGAGGAGATCGAGGTCGGTGACAAAGTCTGGTCGCGCGACGAAGAATCGGGAGCGGAAGGCTGGCGTGAAGTCTTGGAGTTGTTTGAGACGCACACGGCGGAACTCGTGCATCTGGGCTATCGGGTCGCCGACGAGACCGGGGAGGGCGAGCTGATAGGCACGACGGGGCATCCCTTCTGGTCTCTGGACCGGCGGGAGTGGGTTCCGATGGAAGACTTGAAAGCGGGCGAACGCCTGCACGTGGCCGGCGGAGCCGTCGAGGCGGTGGTGACGACTCTGCGCCTGGAGCAGGCTCCGGCGGGCGGGACCTTCACGACCTTCAACTTAGAGGTCGCCGGCTGGCACACCTATTTTGTCGCACCCAAGGCGTCTCCGCCAGGAACCGCAGCCGTGTGGGTCCACAACATGTGCGACGCTCGTTTGCAGGAGCTGTTGATCAAGATCGCGAATAACGATCCGCGTTACGGTGAGCGGGTGCTGGCCTCGATCCGCGGCGGCCTGAAAGACGAAAATCAGCTCCGTCGTATCGAGGCTGCCGTAGACGCTCGCCGCCTCGCCGCCCCAGAGAATCTAGCGTCGGCTGTTCCGGAGAATGCGCTGGTGTCCCGCATCCGAGGGAAGCTCGATCTATACCCTCAAGTTATCGATCCGCGCACGAGTAGGCACATACCGTTACCGAGCGACATTGGGGGACGGGTTCCCCTTGGTGAACGTGTGTCGTGGGGTTTGAAGGAGCGCGGCGAGTATATCGCTGAGTGGTATCGTCGCGGCTATGAAACGCCTCGCGGCGGGTGGGACAAATACGACCTGCACCACATCAAGCCCCGCGAGTTTGGCGGTGGAAATGACTTCTGGAATCTTGCGCCGGTCGAACGGCAAACTCATCAAAACTTGTTTAACAGCTTCTGGCGGGAATTTACTGAGCTATGAGTCGCATTGAGGAATTGCTTCAGGAACTTCGTCGCGAGTGGTCGCAACCGCGTGAGGCGGTTCATCGTGGCGAACCGAGTCCGTTTCCGTTGGCGTGTTCCTTTGAGCCACCAGTTTTAAACGAGGTGGAAATCGAGTCATTGCCCGTCCGGGTTAGTCGCGATCTTCGCGACTTCTGGCGCGTCGCTCAACGAGCTGAGTTGTTTAAGGATCAGCAGTATGGCCAATGGGGTATCGAAGTCCTGAGCCCCGCTGATGCAGTTGTCGAAACCGAGCGACAGCTTCGAAATCGTGCCAGTGATTTTAATCGAAGTGATTTGGTTGTGGCGCGGTTCATTGGCGACTCCGACTTGCTGGTCTTACGGTGCGAGGAAAGAAACGCCGATTACGGTTCGATCCGTGTGGCATTGCCGATTGATCCGCGAGCGGATTGGCCGAACGCCGCGAGCTCGTTCGAACAGTTCCTTGAGCGTCTCATCAAAGCTCAGGGTGACAAATACTGGGAGCCACGAGGTTCGTAAGTGGTTTGGTTGCGCTCACGAGAAAACATGAACCAGGCGGCACACGTCGCGCCCGCTCTCCGCTTCGCTCCGATCCGTCACGCCGTCTGCGTCCTCCCTCCGCCGCCGTGGGCGTCTCCGGTCCGGAGGAGTGAAGCCCCGCCGGGGACGGCTTGGGCGGTGCAGTGGCCCACCCGAAGCGGCGCTCCTGTAAGACCCGCGCCGGCACGTCACGCGGCCCGTGCGCTGCGCTCCCGTTCCGCGAGTCGTGCCCGTCCTGGTCAGACCGGCGGGGACCGGCCGACCGCTTACGCTGGAGTCCAGACCCCGCTGACACTTGTTCCGACGCTTCGCCGGCTCCGTCAGGCGGGTGCGGGCCGCCTGGAAATTCGCTTACTGCTCGAGCGGGAAGCGTTGCTCGATGCGTTCGGTGGACTCGGCGGAGAACTTGTCGAGGGGGATGTCGAAGATTTGCAGGTCGGCCAGGCGCAGGACGGTGACGCGGTCCTTTTTGCGCGAGCGCACCACGGCCTCGATTTCGCGGCCTTGGGCGTCGGCCAGGGTGAAGAGGTTCTGGCCGCGGACGAATTTCTTCTCGCCGAGGCAGGTGGCGCACTTGTCGGTGCCTTTGCAGCTACGACAGGCGACGTGGCCGGCGCCTTGGCAGCTCTTGCAGCGGCCGCGGGCGACGGGCTTGCCCTTTTCCATCTCGATCAACTCGCCCGCTTGTTCGCGGGGGAACCAGGCGATCTCCTTTTTGCCCTTCACCTTGTATTCGTAAGGGAACCAGAGCTTCTCGGCGTCGGCTTCGGATTGGCCTTCGATCTGGCGCTTGGTCCAGGCGGGAGAGTCGGGTTTGAGGCAGTTGGCCGGGCAGGGAACCTGGCCCTCCTTGCAATCGCGGACGGTGCATTCGCCCTTTCCGCGGCAAGTAGGGCAGGTGACGACCTCGCCATCTTTTTTGTTACTTTCCGCGGCGAAGCCCGCCTGGGGAAGCACCCCGGCCAAGCCGAAGGCGAAAATGCAGAGGAAACGGGCCAAAGACGCGGTAAGGAGCGAGGGGAGACGCATGGGGGAGGCATGCGGTTCGAGACCATGCGGGGCCCGGTCGCAAGCCCGGAGCAAGAATTAGCGTATAAAGGGCCTGATTCGCGATCGCCTGATTCACGAGCCCTCGGGCTGGACGCAGATTCGAGCCTTACCTGTCGGAGGGGGCGAGGGGAGGGTCGTTTTTGCAAACGTGACCGTCATCGCGGTCGGTATGCGCGTCGCGGCCGCTAAACTCGGCGGAGCAGCAAGAACCGCGACCCGCGTAACATTCGGGACAAAGGGTTTCGCCCTCAAAACGGTAGGCGCCGAAGCAGCCGCAGGCGT
>CBIHRE010000369.1:0-5486 GCA_966212385.1 uncultured Akkermansia sp.
GGGGGCGGAGCCGAAGGCGCCGAGGGCGGCGTGGAGCCAGGTTTCGAAGGGTTTTTCGTAATCGACGTCGCACTCGGCACGGGGATGGACGCGCTGAGCGCCGCGCTTTTCGAGGTAGGCGTCGAAGTCTTTTCCGGCCTGGCAGAAGAGGGTGTAGTTGGTGTCGCCGAGGGCGCAGACGGAGTAGCGGACGGCGGCGAGGGCGGGGGCGGTCTCGGCGGCGAGCGCGGCGTGGAGGGCCTTGGCGCTGTCGGGCGGTTCGCCATCGCCGTAGGTGGACGTGATGAAGAGGAGGTTCGAGTGCGCCTGTAGGGATTCGGCGGATACGGTGCTGACGTCGAGGATGGCGGGCGCGAAACCGCGTTTACCGGCCTCCTTGGCGGCTTTCTTGGCGAGGGATTCGGCGGTGCCGGTCTGGCTGGCGAAGAGAATGGTCAGCGGGGTGAGCGCGGCGGGGGCGGGCGCGGCGGCACCGGCGGCGCCGGGCTGGCGGGAGAAGAGGCCGGCGAGGAAGCCGTTGAGCCAGGCGCGCTGCTCGGGGCTGAAGGGGGCGGTCTCGGGAAGAGAGGGGACGGAGGTGGACATGGGCGGAGTCGCGAGGGCGCGAGAGAACGAGAATGAGTAAGAGAACGAGAACGATTGGTTAGCTGAGGAGCTCCTGGAGCTGTTTGACCTCGTGGCGGCGGGTCCACTGGACGAAGGTTTCGCCGCGCTGGCGGTGCTTTTGCCAGGTGCTCAGGACCTTCACGACGACATCGAGGATTTCGGTGTCGCGGACGCCTTTGAAGATCTCGCGGGCGATGCCCTGTTCCTGATCCATGCCGCCGCCGAGGACCATGTGGTAGCCGGCGCCGCCGTCGGCGAGCTTGGTGGAGATGAAGCCGATGTCGCCGGCGTAGTGCTGGGCGCAGGAGTTGGCGCAGCCGGTGACGTGGATGTTGACGGGCTGGTCGATCTCGATGCGCGAGGGGAGGTCTTTGATGAGCTTAAGGGCGGTGGCCTTGGTGTCGGCGGAGGCGTATTTGCAGCCCCAGCTGCCGGTGCAGGCGATGATGCCGCCTGTGGCGAGGTGGGCTTCGTGGTATAGGCCCATGCTCACGACGGCGCGCTCGACGGTGCCGACGAAGGAGTCGGGGATGTGCGGGATGATGACGTTTTGCCAGGCGGTGAGGCGGAGTTCGGACTTGCCGTAGTTGGCGGCGAGGTCGGCGAGGCGGTGCATCTGCTTCGGGGTGAGGCGGCCGACGGGGCAGCCGATGCCGATGGAGTTGAGGCCGGGCTGGGCCTGGCGGCGGGCGCCGAGCCAACCGTGTTTTTCGGCGGGGCGGCGCGGTTCGCATGCCTCGGGTGGGACGCGGAGGACGGGGAAGCTGACGCGTTTGAAACTCTCGGTGAGGAACCACTCCACGCCCTTGGCTTCGAGGAGGTATTTGAGGCGGGCTTTTTTGCGGTTGGTGCGGTCGCCGTGGTCGACGAAGACGCGCATCATGGCGATGGCGACGGGGACCGCCTGGTCGGGGTGGAGGAGAATGCCGGTGTCTTTGGCGAAGTCCTTGTGGCCGGTGATGCCGCCGAGGTGCAGGCGGAAGTAGACGCCGGGGGCGACGCCGGTGATGGCGGGCGCGGAGGCGAGAGATTTCTCGGTGACGCGCGTGGCGAAGAAGCCGATGTCGTTGGTGTCGGCGGCGACGGAGAGGGAGCCGCCGTTGTCGAAGGCGATGTTGAACTTGCGGGGAAGGTCGAAGAGGTCGCGCTGGTTGATGACGTAGTGGTGGAGCGCGAGGGCATAGGGGCGGACGTCGAGGATCTCGTCGACGCCGAAGCCGGAGTCGGGCGAGGCGGTGATGTTGCGGAGGTTGTCGGCGCCGGAGCCGCGGGAGCTGAGGCCGAGCTCGGCGAGGCGCATGAGGACTTTGACGGTGTCCTTGGGCTTGATCTCGCGGAGCTGGAGGTTGCCTCGGGTGGTGACGTGGGCGTAGCCGCCGCAGAGGTCTTTCGCGAGGTCGGCGAGGCCGTGGAGCTGGTGGCTCGTCACGGAGCAGCCCGGCATGCGGAGGCGGAGCATGAAGCTTTCCTGGGCGGGGGCGACGTGGAAGAGGCCGTGCCAGCGGAAGCGGAAATTGTGCTCGGCGTCGGGGTGCTTGTCGGCGGAGGCGTGGGCGAGGAGGCGTTCCCAGCCGTCGAGCGGGTGCTCGGCGTGTTTCCATTTTTCCTGCTGGCAGAGGTCGTCGAGCGGGGTGCCGTGAAAGAGCGAAGAGCCAGGAGCGGGGAGCGAGGAGCCGGAAGAAGAGCCGGAACCGGCGGCGGCGGGCGCGGCGGAGCCGGGGATGGCGAGGGCGCCGAGGTGGCCGGTGGTGGAGAGCGCGGCGAAAAAGCCCTGCAAATACTCCTTCTGGTCGGGGCGAAACGGAGAGGAGTCGCCGGGAAGGGCATTGGGAAGCGGAAGGGCGGGAGGATGGGCGGCGCTCACTGGTTAAATTTTATCGGCAGCCCAAATAGCAGCGGTGGTGCCACCGCGTGCCAGGTAGCCCATGAAGGCGCTGAATAAATTTCAGGCCGACAATGAGGGTTATTGATTGATCACCGGCTGCTGAGCCGGAGCCAGAGTTGGACAAAATTCAACAGAAGCAGGAGGAGGCACAGGGCCTTGTAGAAACCGAGGGGGTTTCGTTCGAGAAGGGGGGCGTCCGCCGGGTGGAATGGCTTTACGTCGAGCGGGTTATCCAGTTCGTGGGCGAACTCGGAATAATGTCCGTAGCGCTCCTCGGAGACAGGGGCGAGACAACGAAGGAGGACGGAATCGAGCCAGGCGGGGACGGCGGGATTGTGCGTCGAGGGGGGCTTGGGCGGGCCGGAGAAGGTGGGGGTCTGGAAGCGTTCGATTTCGCCCTGCGGCAGTTTGAGGGTGAGGCACTCGTAGAGCGTCGCGCCGATGGCATAGATTTCCGTCCGCTCGCTGAGGGGGGCGTTGGCGAAGCGTTCCGGCGCGAGGTAGCTGGCGGTGCCGGCGCGGGGCGCGACCGAATAGAGCTCGGCGGCGATGCCGAGATCGATGAGGCGGAAATCCCAGGGTGCGGTGGCCGGCGCGGCGGTATCGCGGAGAACGAGGATGTTGTCGGGCTTGATGTCGCTGTGCGCGAGGTCGAGGCGGGAGAGGTGCTGGGCGGCGCGGGCGAGGAAGGCGCCGAGCTCGAGGGCGCGCTCGACGGGGAGGGGACCGTCGCGCAGGACGGCGCGGAGCGTGGGAGCGTCGATGTAGTCTTGGACGTAATACCGGAGAACCGGCGTGGTGGGGACGCGGGCCCGGACGAAGCCGGGGAAATCGAGGCGGGCGGCCTGCCATGCCTCGCGGAGGAAGCCGTCGGTGCGGGTCTCGTCGTTGGCGGAATCGAGCGCGGGAAACTTGAGGACAACCTGGCCGGAGGCGGGGATGTTGGACGGATCGTCGCCGGTGTTCGCGGGCGCGGCGGCGAGCCAGACGCGGCGGGAGTCGTCGAGGGGGCGAACGAGGGTGCCGTCAGGAAAGATATCGCCGGGGTGAAGGGCGGGAACGATTTCGAGGGTCTGTCCGGGGCTGGCGGAGTCGTCGCGGCCGGTGACTTCGATCACGAGCGCGGTGGCATCGTCCGGAGCGGACCGTTCCTTGTTGGCGGGGAGCTCGTGATCCTGTGCCGTGCTGACGATGGCGCGGGCGGCCGAGGATCCGGCGAGGAGTTGGGCGAGACGTTCCTCGCCGAGCGGAACCGCCACGCCGTCGGTGCAGAGAAGGAGGGTGTCGCCGGGAGCGAGCTCCACCTCGAGGAAAAAGGGAGTGGCGTCGGCGGCCAGGCCCAGCGCCTGGGTGAGCGCGCCCTCGAGCCCGGGCGTGGGCGAGAGGTGGAGCTCCGACAGTAGGCTCAGCCGACCGCCCCGGTGGAGATAGATCGGGGAGTCGCCGAGGCAGGCGAGGTAGGCGCGAGAACCGGCGATGACGACGGCGCTGAGCGTGGTGACGAGCTCGGCTTGCTCGTAGCGCGCCTGGCTTTCGCGCAGGAGCTGGCGGTTGATGCGCGAGACAAACTCGGAGAGGGCGCGGCGCGGGCTCCATGCGGGGGTGCGCGCCGCGAAGCAGTCGGCGAGCATTTCCACGGCGCGACGGGCCGCTTCGCCGCCCGCGCGCGCGGAGCCGACGCCATCGGCCACGACGGCGAGCGCGGTGTCGTCGCGATAGGCGCGGAAGAGGAGGGCGTCCTCGTTGACACGGTCGGCGTGGCCGGGGGCGGAGTGGGTCGTGGTCCGGAGGTGGAGGCGGGGCATCGGAAAGGCGGAGTTGTTTAACCGCGAATAACGCGAATAGACGCGAAGAAAGGCGGGAGATTGGCCGCAAAGAGGCGCAGAAGGCGCAAGAGAAGCAGGTGGAAAGCAGAGGTGAAAAAACGAGAACGACCCGGCGGGTGGGGCCGGGTCGGGAGAAACGAGGTGGTGTTGGAACGTTGGGTTCAAACCGAAGGGCGGAGGGACCCGCCCGTCCACCGGGGATGTCGGGTCAGATGCGGGCGGCGGCGGTCGCGCCCCAGGTGGTGCGCCAGCGTTTCTTGACGAGGCCGAGGCCTAAGAGGGCGACGAGGCAGAGGCCGGCGAAGAAAAGAATGCCGAAGGTGTAGCTGCCGGTCTGGGCCTTGGAGGCGCCAAAGAACATGCCGAGGAGAAAGCCGCCGATGCCGCCGCCGCAGCCGACGAGGCCGGTCATGACGGAGATGTCCTTGGCGAAGCGCTGCGGGAGGAGCTGGAAGACGGAACCGTTGCACATGCCGAAAGCGCCGGAGGCGATGAAGAAGGCGCCGCCGCAGATCCAGAGATTGTCGGCGAGGGCGGCGAGGATCATCGCGCACGCGGCGATGGAGTAGAAGATGGTGAGAGCACGGATGCCGCCGAGCTTGTCGGCGAGGGCGCCGCCGCCGGGGCGGCCAAGGGCGCCGACGAGCGTGCAGAAGGCCGCCATCTCGCCGGCGTGGACGGGCGAGAGGTGGAACTGATCCTTGAAGTAGATGGCGAAGGCGGTGGCGAGGCCGACGAAGCCGCCGAAGCTGATCGTGTAGAAAAAGCAGAACCAGTGGGCGTCGCGCTGGCCGAGGAGGGTGGCGTAGTCGGAGAGTTTCTTTTTCTTAAATTCGCCCGGGGGTTCCTTGGAGAAAATCGCATAAAGGGCGAAGGCGATGCCGAGGGGGATGAGCGCGAAACCGAAGACGGTGTTCCAGCCCCAGGCGGCGGCGATGCGGGGCGCGAGGAGGTGGTCGATGACGACGCCGACGTTGCCGGCGCCGGCGAGGCCGAGGACGACGCCCTGCATGTGCGGGGGATACCAGCGGCCCGACTGCGGGAGGGCGACGGCGAAGCTGGCGCCGGCGAGGCCGAGCACGCAGCCGAGCGCGAGCGCCTGGTTGAGGTTATGGATGCCGAACTGCCATGCGACGGCCAAACCGGCCATGACGACGAGCTGGGCGAGG
>CBIHRE010000370.1:0-5475 GCA_966212385.1 uncultured Akkermansia sp.
CCACCGCCAACCGGCGGCGCCGATCAATCCCCACGCGCGGTCCGTCACCGCATCGTCCAAGCCACCAAATACGGGGGAGTCGGCCCGGGCGGCCAGCGTGGCATCGACTTGCGCGCTCGCACCGCGACCGGCGCGGACTGGGGCTTTCAATGCAAACACTACACGACGCCTTTTAACGAGGCCAAGGTCCGCGCCGCCATCGCCAAAGCCGAACGCGGATCCCCTTCCGCCACCCGCTACTTCCTCGTGCTTTCGGGCGAACCCACCCCGAAAGTTCGCGATATCGTGGAGGCTCGCCCCAACTGGGAAATCTGGGGCTGCTCCGAATTGAGCGCACGCTTCTTCAACGAAACCCCGCGCGCCAAACAGATCGAAATCCTGCGCCAAGTCTTTCCCGGCAGCGCCGGCGCCATCATCGCCCGGCTCTTCCCCCAGCATGACGACCTGCTCATCGACACGGAACAATTTTTTGCCCGCTGGCTCGACCCCAAGCGCCCCTTCAATCACCTCGCCGCCTTGGTCGGCCGCGCGGCCGAACTGCAAACGCTCCATTCCTTCGTCACGGATCCCGAATCCCAAGCCCTGATCCTCCCCGCGGTCGGCGGCATCGGCAAGACCCGCCTCCTCCGCGCCTTTGGCGAAACCTTCCCGGCCGCACACCCCGACAAACGCCTCTACTTCGTAGATATTAATGCCGGCCCTGACGCCACATCGGACCGGCTGCGCGCGGCCCGTCCCGGTGAAATCGTGGTGATCCAAGACGACGCCCACCGCTCCGAATCCCTGCGCACCGACATCGCCGCCCCGGTCCTGGACCAAAAGGGCAAGCTCATCCTCGCCACCCGCCCCTACGCCATCGACGCGCTCGTCGCCTGGCTTGCACGCGTCGGCTACGATCACGCGCGCATCCGCGTGCTGGGTACGCTGCCACCCTTGTCGCGTCGTGAACTGGTCGAGTTGGCCCGCGCCTGCCTTCCCCCCGCCAAGTCCGACTACGCGGAACCCCTTGCCGACCTTTCCAAGGGTTGCACCCTCATCGTCACCGTCGGCGCCCAGCTCCTCGCCGAAAAGGACCTTCATCCCTCGGCCTACCTCGATTCGCAGGATTTCCAACGCGCCGTCTTCGAGCGCTTCGAGACCGACGGCTACGCCCAGCTCGCCGCCCGGGAAAATGTCCTGCGCCTGCGAGATACCCTCCGCCTTGTCGCGATCCTCGCTCCATGGAACGAGCAAACTCTCGCGCTCGATACCGTCGCCGGGCTCATCCAAAGCACGCCCCGCGCCCTGCTCGACGACCTCGAAACCCTCCAAGCCGCCGGACTCTTGGTGCAAACCCGCGAAGGCCGCCGCGTCGTGCCCGACCTGTTCGCCGATCATCTTGTCTATCGCGGCTGCTACGATGCCGACGGGAACCTTACCGATTTCGCCCGCCGCCTGCAAAGCGCCCTGTTTGGCAAAGCCACCGGCACCATTCTCCGAAACCTCGCCGAAGCCGAATGGCAGGCCGGCCTCAAAGGCCCCGCCGCCCAGTCCCTCCTCGAACCTTTCTGGCGCGAATTCCTCACCACCTTCGAAAACGAAAACTTCTGGGAACGCTCCCGGCTTATCGTCGAATGGCGCCGCTTTGCCGTCCTTCAACCCGAGCGCAGCCTGCGCCTCGCCCGGCTCGCCCTCTCTCTGGACAAAGCGCCTCCCCCACCGCCTCCGCCCGGAGGTCTAAGCGCCGCCCCGTCCCTCGATAGCCACGAGCGCGTGCTCGGCGAGCTTCCCGCCATGCTGGAGCCCATCGCCATTTATCACGCCGCCCACCGGCCGCAGGCCCTGCAGCTCCTTTGGGAACTCCACCTCAAGCTCGGCCACGTAAACGAAAACGCTCAAAACGACCCGCTCTCCACCATCGGCCGCGTCGCGAAGTTCGTCCTCCGCCACCCCGTGGACGCTCCGCTCGGCGTCGTGCGCTGGCTCGCCGCCCTCCTACACAATCCCGCCGCCGCCACCGCCTTCGACCGTCCCTCGCCCGCCTTGTCCGTGATGCTCAAACCGCTCTTCGAGCACGAAGTCGAAAACACCTATCAAGAGGGGCGCACCATCCACTTTCAGAGCATTCCGCTCTCCATTCCCAACACCCGCCCGATTCGTGAGGAGACGCTGGCCGTCTTGCGCGACCAGGTGATCCCGCGCGGCGAGGTCGCCGTGCTCAACGCGCTCGGCGTGCTCGACTCCGCCATCGACATCGCCCGGCGCCGCTGGGGAGGCCCGGAGCAAGATCGCTGGCAAGACGACTGGTTACCCGAGCGCTTGGCCGCGCTCCGCATCGTCGAGTCGCTCATCACCCTCGAACAAACGCCCCGCGTTCTGCTGCGCATCACCCGCATGCTGCGTCCCCATGCTTACCGCGACACCAACGAAGCGTTCAAAGCCGAGTGCCAGCGCCTCCTTGCCCTCATCCCGGATTCGCCTCCGCTGCGCCTCGCGCGCCTGCTCACCTCCGACGTGTGGACGGAGTTTTACCACGACACCAAACAAGAAGACACTCCGGCCAAAGAATCGCGCCCGACCATTGAATCGCTCTGGGACGCTCTCGCCGATCAAGTCGCGCAAGAATTTCTATTCACCCATACGGATGCCGAATCCGTCATCACCGGCGCCGAGGCGCTCGCCGCCGATTACCAGCGAGTCGGACTATCGCCCCAGTTTTCCGATCTCTTTCGTGCCATCGCCCGTCAGAATCCCGCTCTCGCCGACGCCTGCACCGACGCCCTGCTAACGCGCGCCAGCTCGCCCGTGGATTACTGGTGGACTTCCTGGTTTATCGTTCGCCGAAAGTTGCCCGATCCGCTCGTGCTCAGCTGGCTGCGTTCCGTGCTGCGCGGCGACAACCGTGTGCGCTGGCGTGCCGCGCAAAACGGTCTCCGCTGGGCTGGCATGGCGAGATCATCCCGGAGATCCTTTCCGAAGTGGCCGCCTGGGCCGCCCGCCTCGACGACAACACCATTGCTGAATTCCTCGGTCACCTGATTTGGCTCGGTGAAGAAGATAAGCCCGTCGATGAACTCATCTTGCTTCACCTGGAACTATCACGCCTATCCGAAAAAAATCTGCACCGCCTGGGAGGGTGCCTGCGCATGGATAGCGACACAACCGCAAGGCCGCTCCCGTCGATCTTCCTCAATCGCTACATCACCGAGCTCGGCCGCGTCAGCTCATTGTCTGAATATGAAAACCGCGCTTTCTTAGGTCATCTAGCCAAGACCAATCCCCTCGGCTTCTATGCGATGCTCAAGCAACGCGTCCTCGAAACACAGTCGCGACGTGAGGCCGGTGAATCGTTCAGCCCGCTTCCGCTCTTGGAGAACCTTCCGCTCGTCTCCCTGCCCCCGACACCAAACTACCCCGAACTCGTAGAGGATCTCTTCGCCCGCTGGCGCGCCGCTTCGCCCAACGACCGCTTTTGGTGGCGGCACCTTTTCCAAGACGCAGCCCTCCGTGTCTCCCCACTCGGCCTTGCCTGCCTGAATCGCTGGCTCGACGAAACCACCTCGGCAGACGACATCGGAGAAATCATCGACGCGTTAAAATTTCAGGGATCGATGCTCATCTTTACCGAGTCGGATTTCGTTCTCAAAATTTTGGCCAAGATTCGCGCCCACGCCCCCACGCGTCAGGACGAATTGGAATTTTCGCTACGAAACTCCGCCGCTCCCACGATGCGAGGCTTCACCGACGGAGAACTCGATCCTGAGTATCGTTACTATCGTGAAGAAGCCGCCAAGGCGGCCGAGGTTTTCGCCCGCAATCCTGATTTGTCCGCCTTTTATCGCGAGATCGTCCGCGTCGAAGCCACCGAGGCGGAGGCTCGGCGGCGCTGGGTCAAAGAGAGCGACAACGAGTGGAACTGACTACCTCGGCGCCCTGTAAATTCAGGGCACCGCTCCCGCCGCCTCAGAGCAGCTTGCCCGGCTCGTAAGCGGCGGAACCGGGCGTCTTCTTCACCACGGCGGCGACGGTCTTCACGAAGGCGTCGACCTGCTTAGGCGCGGCTCCGACGAAGCGTTTGCCGTCGGCGAGGATGGTGCGGAGCTGCTTCTCGGGCAGGCCAAGGCGGGCGTCGGCGGCGAGGAGTTTCACGAGGTCACTCTCGCCTTCGCCGCTGCGGATGGCCTTCGCGGCGGCAAGGGCGTTTTCCTTGATCGCAAGGTGGGCGGTCTCGCGGCCCACGCCAGATTTCACGGCCTCCATGAGGATCGTGGTCGTGGCGAGGAAGGGCAGCTGGCGCTGGTTCTCGGCGGCGATGGCGGCGGCGAAGACGTCCATCTGGTTGAGCACCGCGAGCAGCGTCTCGAGCAGGCCATCGATCGCGAAGAAGGCGTCGGGCAGAGCGACGCGGCGCACGACCGAGCAGGAGACGTCGCCCTCGTTCCACTGGTGGCCCGCGAGCGCGCCGGTCATGGCGACGTAGCCGGAGAGGATGGTGGAGAAGCCGCAGATGCGCTCACAGTTGCGGGCGTTGACCTTGTGCGGCATCGCGGAGGAGCCGACTTGGCCCTTCTGGAAACCCTCGGTGAGCAGGCCCTGACCGGCCATAAGACGGAGTGTGGTGGCGAAGCTCGCGGCGCCGGCGCCGAGCTGGTGGAGCGCGGACACGACCTCGAAGTCGAGCGAGCGCGGATAAACCTGGCCGACGCTGCCGAGCGCGCCGCCGAAGCCGAGATGCTTCACGATGCCGGCCTCGAGCTTCGCGACCTTGGCCGCGTCGCCGTCGAAGAGAGTGAACTGGTCGAGCTGCGTGCCGACCGCGCCTTTCAGGCCGCGCACCGGATAACGCGCCGCGAGCTCGGCGATGCGCGTGTGCGCCGCGAGGATCTCCTCGCCGAACATCGCGAGGCGCTTGCCGAGCGTGGTCGGCTGGGCGGGCACGTTGTGCGTGCGGCCGGTGAGCATGAGGTCGCGGTTGGCCTTGGCGCGCGCGGCGAGTTTGTTGAGAGCGGCGGCGGACTTCATGCGCACGACGGCGAGCGAGCGGGCGACCTGGAGTTGCTCGACGTTTTCCGTGAGGTCGCGCGAGGTCAGGCCGAGGTGGATGCACTCGAAGCCGGAGAGGGCGTTGAAGGACTCGATGCGGGCCTTCACGTCGTGGAGCGTGACGCGCTCGCGCGCGTCGATGTCGGCGAGATCGATCTGGTTTTTGACCTTCTCATAGGCGGCGATAGCCTTGGCCGGGATGGCGAGGCCGAGTTCGCGCTGGGCCTTCATGACCGCGATCCAGTAGTCGCGCTCGATGGCGATGCGGCCCGTCGGGGACCAGATGTCTTTGATCAGCGGGGAGGCGTAGCGCTCGGCGAGGACGTTGGGAATGGCGGCGGAGGTCGTGGCGGCGGACATGGTTAAAGGCCCAGCCCAACGATCACGCGGCCCCGCGCCAAAGCCAAAATCAAGTCCCGCCCGCGCCCCGCGCCGCCGCCCGGTCCAGCGCCC
>CBIHRE010000371.1:0-5473 GCA_966212385.1 uncultured Akkermansia sp.
TCACCGTCGCGAAACGCGCCTTTCTCGGCGGCCTGCACGAAGCCCTCCGTCACGCTCTTCAGCTCCTCCCAGCGGGCGCGGATCGTTTTGGCCTCCGCCGCCGACACCTGCTGATCGGCGCTCGCCGCCGTGATCACGGAAAGGAGCTCCGCGAAGTCGCGCACGATCTCATTGGTCGCGGGAACAAGAGAGGCGCCGGTCGCCCTCGCCGGCGGGTTCTCGATGAAAAAGCCGCCCGCGCGGGCGCAAACCCAGTGCGCGACCCGCTTGTCGCCAGTCGCCTTCAGCAACTGTTCGATGCGATCCAGCGGATTGCTCGAGCCGCTGCCCGCCGCCTCGCCCGGCGGCTCGGCCCACTTGTAGATCAGCGAAAGCGACAGGTTCATGTCGGCCGCGATCTGCTTCGCGCTGGTGCGCTTCAGGACATCTTTGAGCAATTCGTGCGATTGCATCCCCGGACCTTGCGGCTCGTATAAGGACGACGCAAGCCGGTCGTGTTCGTGCTAAAGCGAGACTGAATTCGGGTTTTTCGGCGTGCCAACCCCTCCCCCGCGGCGCAGGATCGGGGCCTTTTCTTTCCATGAACATCCACGAGTATCAGGCCAAGGCCTTGTTCGAGAAGTTCGGGGTGCCCGTCCCCAAGGGTGCCGCCGCCAAGACCGCGGAGGAATTCGACACCGCGCTGGCCCAGCTCCCCGAGGGCCCCACGATGGTCAAGTCCCAGATCCACGCGGGCGGCCGCGGCAAGGGCACCTTCACCGACGGCTTCAAGGGCGGCGTGAAGTTCACCAAGTCCAAGGCCGACGCGAAGGAAATCGCCGGCAAGATGCTCAACAACACCCTCGTCACCATTCAGACCGGCCCAGCAGGCCGCAAGGTGCAGACGGTCTACTTCACGGTCGCGAGCGACATCAAAAAGGAATACTACCTCGCCATCCTCCTCGACCGCGCTTCCTCCCGCCCGGTCATCGTGGCCTCCACCGAGGGCGGCGTCGAAATCGAGAAGGTCGCCCACGACACCCCCGAGAAGATCACCAAGGTCGTGATCGACCCCGCCTACGGCATCGCCGACTTCCAGCTCCGCCAGGTCATCGGCTCCCTCCAGCTCACCGGCGCCGAGGCCAAGAACGCCGCCAAGCTCCTCAAGAACCTTTACACGATGTTCTGGGAAACCGACGCCGCCATGGTCGAGGTCAACCCGCTCATCACCACGCCCGCCGGCGACGTCCTCGCCCTCGACGCCAAGGTCTCCTTCGACAGCAACGCCCTCTACCGCCACCCCGAGATCGTAGCCCTCCGCGACCTCAACGAGGAAGACCCGAAGGAAATCGAGGCCTCCAAATACGACCTCGCCTACATCGCCCTCGACGGAAACATCGCCTGCCTCGTCAACGGCGCCGGCCTCGCGATGTCCACCATGGACATCATCAAGCACTACGGCGGCAACCCCGCCAACTTTCTCGACGTCGGCGGCGGCGCCTCGAAGGAGAAGGTCGTCGCGGCCTTCAAGATCATCCTCGGCGACGCCAACGTGAAGGGCATCTTCGTGAACATCTTCGGCGGCATCATGGACTGCAACGTGATCGCCGAGGGCATCGTCGAGGCCGTGAAGGAAGTCGGCCTCAAACTTCCCCTCGTCGTCCGCCTCGAGGGCAACAACGTCGCCAAGGGCAAGGAAACCCTCGCCAAGTCCGGCCTCGCCCTAGTCAGCGGCGACACCATGGCCGACGCCGCCCAGAAGATCGTCAAACTCGTCGCCTGAAATCCGAAATTAACCACGGAGCACACGGAGTTCACAGAGAGAAACCAGAAGAGGCCCGATCCTCCGCTCTCTTTCTCCTCCGTGCCCTCCGTGGTTCAAAAAACATCTTAAGAAAATGAGCATTCTCATCACGCCCCAGACCAAGATCCTCGTCCAAGGCATCACCGGCGACTTCGGCGGCAAGCACGCCAAGCTCTCCCTCGACTACGGCACCCAGCTCGTCGCCGGCGTCACCCCCGGCAAGGGCGGCCAGTTCTTCGAGCACGGCGCCCACAAGGTTCCGATCTTCAACTCCGTCGCCGAGGCCGCCGCCGCCACCGGAGCCACCGTCTCGGTGATCTATGTGCCGCCGCCCTTCGCGGGCGACGCCATCCTCGAGTCCGTCGACGCCGGCCTCGACCTCGCCGTCTGCATCACCGAGGGCATTCCGATCAAGGACATGATCCGCGTGAAGCGCGCCATCGCCGGCAAGAAGACCCGCCTCATCGGGCCCAACTGCCCCGGCCTCGTCACCCCCGGCACCGGCGAAGGCTCCAAGGGCGGCTGCCGCATCGGCATCGCCCCCGGCTACATTCACCGCAAGGGCCACGTCGGAATCGTCTCCCGCTCCGGCACCCTCACCTACGAGGCGGTCTTCCAGATCACCTCCAAGGGCCTCGGCCAGTCCACCGCGGTCGGCATCGGCGGCGACCCGGTCAACGGCACCAGCCACCTCGACGTCATCAAACTCTTCAACGAGGACCCCGACACCAAGGGCATCATCCTCATCGGTGAAATCGGCGGCAGCGCCGAAGTCGAGGCCGCCCGCTGGATCAAGGACAACTGCAAGAAGCCCGTCGCGGGCTTCATCGCCGGCGCCACCGCCCCCGCGGGCCGCCGCATGGGCCACGCCGGCGCCATCGTCGGCGGAGCCGAGGACACCGCCGCCGCCAAGATCGCCGTCTTCCAGGAGTGCGGCATCGAGGTCGCCGCCACCCCCACCGACATGGCCGACGCCCTCCTCCGCGCCGCCGCCAAAAAGGGCGTCAGCCTCGCCTAAGCTTCCGCATTGGAGGGCGCGGCTCCGTCCGCGCCGTTTCATTTGCCCCTCAAGCCCCCGTCGCTCACGCGCCGGGGGCTTTTTATTTCCCGCGCCCGCCCGTGTAGTCCTCCACCGATGACACAACGCCGCCGGAAAAGTTGACCACATACGCCACGTCCGGCCCGCGCCCGCCCGTGCTCAGGCCCACGCCGCCTCCCATCCCGCCGCTCCCGCCGCCCACGCCGATTCCGAAGCCCAGCCCCGCGGCCCGCTTCTCGTAAATCCACGACTGCTCCTCGCCCTTGGCCGTCGTGCGCCGCCCCACACGGTCCGGCTTGCCCTTGGCCAACTCCACCTGCTCCGGTGTGAATCCCACCGCCACATCACCCGCGCGGATCTTCGCCTGCACATCCGCCGGCATCGCCACGAACGCCGGCTCGTTCTTCGCGATCCGCTTCCCGGGCGTGGATTGACATCCCGTCGTCACCAAAAGCCCCGCCGCCACGACCACCGAGAGAGAAATCCGAGCACTCATGACATGACCCTAAGCACCTCGCCTTCGCCCGCCACTTTCCCTGCCGCTATTTTTTCCGTGTCTTTCCGCCCCTTCCGTGGGCAATAACAACCTTTCCCTTTCCCAACCATGTCCGCTCCCAAATACACCATCGCCATCGGCTCCGATCACGCCGGCTTCAAATACAAGGAGGCCATCAAGGCCATGCTCCTCTCCGAGGGCCACACCGTGAAGGATTTCGGCACCTACTCCGACGCCTCCTGCGACTATCCCGACTGGATCCGCCCCACCGCCGAGGCCGTCGCCCGCGGCGAGTTCCAATACGGCATCGTCCTCGGCGGCTCAGGCAACGGAGAGGCCATCGTCGCCAACAAGGTGAAGGGCGTCCGCTGCGGCCTTTGCTGGAACGAGCAGGTCGCCATCTGGAACCGCTCCCACAACGACGCCAACGTCCTCTCCCTCGGCGAACGCACGGTGACCGTCGAAGAGGCCTTCAAGATCGTCCGCACCTGGCTCGCCACCCCCTTCGAAGGCGGCCGCCACATCCCCCGCATCCAGAAGATCGAAAAGCTCTGATCTGTCTTTGGCTCCTTGGCGCGCGGCAACCCATCGCCGCGCGCTTTCAGGGTGGCGACGCGGCCCCCGTCAACGCTCCCTCTACGCAGGCACTCGAATCAGGCCGCGCTCTCCCATTCCTCCAGCGCCGTCATCGCGCCCGCCCCCATCCGCTCGCGCACAAAGCTTCGCACATCCTCCGCCAGCGGCGCCCGCCACGCCTGCGCCCCAAGCCCCTCCGCGTTGCCTTGCAACGCGATCCTCGCGCAATGCAGCGCCTGCCGCGGCAACAGCAACCGCTCCGCCAGCGCCGGCGTCCAGCCGTGGTCGATAAATTCCAAATAACAGCGCGCGTCGGGACCGTAGATTTTATCGCCCACCACCGGGAAACCCAGCCACTGCGCATGCGCCCGGATCTGGTGTTTCCGCCCCGTCTCGATCTTCACCTCGGCCAGCGTGAATCCACCGGCCGCCGCCAGTGGCCGAAACCGCGACCGCGCCGCCTTCCCGTCCGCCCGCACGCAGGTCTTCACAAACACCGGACTCGCCTCGTCATCCCCCAGGGGTTGATCCACGAAAACATCATCGTCCACGCCCCCGCCGTTTTCTCCGAGGCGCTCCCGTAGTTCACCGACCAATACAGCCAGGTAGGTCTTCCGGATGCGCCCGTCCTGCATCGCCCGCTGAAGCCGGCTCGCCGCCTTCTCCGTCTTCGCGAAAAGCACGATCCCGCTCGTTTCCCGATCCAGTCGGAACACGAGGTGTGCCTTCTCCAGCCCGAGCCCGGCCTTCACCGCGCCCGCCAGACTGGACCACGGCCCCGCCTTCGACGGGTGGCACACCACATCGCCCGGCTTCCCGAAAGCCACCACCTCGTCGTCCTCCGCGATCACCCACCCACGCAACTCCGGCTCCGCGATCATCCGCACCCGCGAAGTGTCCTGCTCGCGCCGCGGCCACGCGCACACGCGCAAGCGCCCGCCATAGGTGCCGTCGTCGCCTGCGTCCGCGCCGGTCTCTTCCGCGCTCATTTCCCCACCCCTTCACTCACGCTTCCGCCGCTCACCTTGCTCGCGCGAAACTTCACCAACACCGCCGCGCCGATCCGCGCCGCCAGCGGCTTCGGCAACCGTGACGCCACCACCGTCAAAAACCAGTTTCCCCACCCGCACACCACCTGCGCCCGACCCTTCGCCAGCGCGCGCAACGACTCGTTGACGACGTCATCCACCGTCTGCCCCCAGCGGTCGCTCACCGCCCCCTGCTTTAGACCCGCCCGCTTGAAAAACTCCGTCGCCGTCGGTCCCGGGCACACCGCCAGCGCGCGCACGCCGCTTCCGCGCAGTTCCTCGTTCAAGGCCAAACTCCAGTGCAGAACAAACGCCTTCGTCGCGCCATAGGTCGCCATGTGCGCCGTCGGTTGAAAGGCCGCCGTGGACGCGATGTTCACCACCGCCCCGCCGCGCTCGCGCAGCACCGGTAGGAGCCGAGCAGTGAGGTCCACCACCGCGCGCACGTTCACGTCGATCATCTCGAGCTGATGCTCGCGCCCAAGCTAGTCCACGCTCCCGTAGCCTCCGAATCCGCTGTTGTTTACCAACATCACCTTCCCCGTCGCCGC
>CBIHRE010000372.1:0-5463 GCA_966212385.1 uncultured Akkermansia sp.
TCATCACGCTCACGCCGGCCAGCACCGCGATTTGTCGCATCGTCGGGCGTTGAGCGGGGGTATCGGATCTGCTCATGCGGGGTGTTACCGTAGCAGATCGGGCGAGCCGCCGTGCTTGGCGATGCAAAAATGAGGCGCCGGGAGGCGCGGCTTTAACCGAAGCGGCTACGCGGCGAGTCGCTTCTCCAAGGCGGCGCGCACGCCCGCGCCAAGGATGGCGGCGAGGTCGGAGGCGACGGCGGCGGCGCGGCCGGACACGGCGGCGAGATCCTGGCCGCCCCAGAGCGCGGTGTTGCGAAGAACGGCGTTTGCGACCGCGGCGGGCGAGGTGTCGGGGGCGGACCAGACCTCGCGGAAGAAGGCGAGGACCTCGGGACTGTCCTTGATCGGATAGGCTTCGCCGGAGGGGCGATGTCCCAGCAGGGCGCCGTCGCGCAGCTCGGTGCCGCGGTAGAAGGCGATGAGCGCGGCGAGGGAGAAGACGAGGCAGGGCGGAAGCGAGCCGCGGCGCGAGAGGTAGGTCTGGAGCGAGGGGAGGACGCGTGCGGTGAACTTGCTCGTGGAGTTGAGCGAGATGCTGAGAAGCGCGTGCTTCACGAAGGGGTTCGCGAAACGCTCGAGCACGGCGGCGGCGAAGGCGTCGAGGTCGGAGCGGGGGAGGTCGAGGGTGGGGATGATCTCCTCGTTGAGCGCGCGGCGGAGGAAGCCGGCGAAGAGCGGGTCGTCGAGCATCTGCTTGACGAGGTCGTGGCCGGCGAGGTGGGCGGCGAGCACGGTGGAGGTGTGGGCGCCGTTGAGGATGCGGACCTTGCGGTCGCGGTAGGGCTTGTAGTCGGAAGTGAATACGACGGCGAGGCCGGCCTTGGCGAAGGGGAGTTCGTCGGCGAGCGAGGCGGGGCCTTCGATCACCCAGGCGTGGAAGAGCTCGCAGGTGTTGAGCAGCGCGTCCTCGTAGCCGAGACGGGCGCAAAGCGCGGCGGCCTCGTCGCGCGGGTGGCCGGTGACGATGCGGTCGACGAGGGTGTTGCAGAACACGACGTGCTTCTCGATCCAGGCGATGAAGGCGGCGTCCAGATTCCACTTCGCCGCGGTCTCGAGGACGCAGCGGCGCAGGTTGGTGCCGTTGAACTCGATGAGCTCGCAGGGGAGGACGACGAGTCCGCTCGCGGCGGAGCCGCCGAAGGCGCGGTGGCGCTCGAGGAGGAGGCGGACGAGCTTGGCGGGGAAGGAGACGGGCGGCTCGGCGTCGAGGCGGTCGTCGGGATGGCAGGCGATGCCGGCCTCGGTGGTGTTGGAGACGATGAAGCGCAGGTCGGGATTGCGCGCGCAGGCGAGGTAGCCGGAGAAGTCGGCGTAGGGGTTGAGCCCGCGGCGGATGGATCGCACGATCTCGATCTCCTCGCGCACCTCGCCGCCGACGACGCCGCGTTGCACGAGGGTGAAAAGGCCGTCCTGGCGGTTGAGCTCGTCGACGAGGCCGGTGGCGAGCGGTTGGACAACGACGACGCTGCCGTCGAAAAGGCCGCGCTCGTTGAGGCGATGGATCATCCAATCGACGAAGCCGCGGAGGAAACCGCCCTCGCCGAACTGGAGGATGCGCTCGGGGCGGCGGTTGGGCGCGGCGCCGAGGGTGGCGGCGCTGAGCTTGGGGAGCGCGGCGGAGGCGGAGCTTGTGGCGGACATGGGGAAGGCGCTTGGAGCGTGGAGAAGGGAGCGAGGAGCAAGAGGACCGGAGGATCGGAGGGCGGAGGGCCGGAAAAACGGAGGGCGGAGGACCGGACGATGAAGGCGGGCTCAGAGGGTCACGCCGTCTTTCCAGATGGCGATTTCTCGGTGGCCGCGGAGCTCGTTGCGGGTGCGCTCGACTCCGGAGGCGATGGCGAGGAGCTGCTTCCAGAGCGCGTCGGTGAGCTCGTCGAAACCGGCGGTGCCGTCGGCGATGGCGCCGGCGTTGAAGTCGATCCACTGCGGTTTGCGGGTGGCGAGGTCGGTGTTACTGGCGACCTTCACGGTGGGCACGGGAAAGCCCATGGGGTTGCCGCGGCCGGTGGTGAAGAAGAGCAGGTGCGCTCCGGCGATGCTCATGGCGGTGCCGGAGACGCCGTCGTTGCCCGGGCCTTGGATGAGGGCGAGGCCGCCGAGGCCGGCGCGGGCGCTGGCCCCGTAGGGGAGAACCTGCGCGACCGGAGCCTGGCCGCCTTTTTGCACGCAGCCGAGGGATTTGTCGGCGAGGGTGGTGATGCCGCCGGCCTTGTTGCCGGGGGAGGGGTTTTCGTCGATGGGCTCGTCGTGCTTTTGGAAATAGGCGCGGAAGTCGTTCACGAGGTCGATGACGCCTCGGAAGACGGTTTCGTCGACGGCGCGCTCCAGGAGCATGCGCTCGGCGCCGAACATCTCGGGCACCTCGGTGAGGAGGACGGTGCCGCCGGCCGCCGCGTGGCGGTCGGCGATCCGGCCGACAAGGGGATTGGCGGTGATACCGG
Source organism: uncultured Akkermansia sp. (assembly GCA_966212385.1). Lineage (GTDB taxonomy): Bacteria > Verrucomicrobiota > Verrucomicrobiia > Opitutales > Opitutaceae > IMCC26134_A. The sequence goes on from CBIHRE010000372.1 coordinate 2,484, forward strand.
AGAAGCCGTCGGAGCCGCCGCACTTCATGCCGAGGATGAGTTCGGAGGCGGGGATGGGTTCGCGTTTGAAGCGTCGCGCGTAGGCGGCGAGTTCGCGCACGGCTTCGAGACCGGACTCGATCTCGTCGGAGACCTGCTGGGCGTTGAACCAGCGGACGCGTTCGGCAGCCTGGGGGCCGACGACCTCGAGGAAGTCCTTCATCTGGTTGTTTTCGCAACCGAGGCCGAGGATGAGGACGGCGGCGGCGTTGGGGTGGCGGACGAGGCCGGCGAGCACCTTTTGGGTGTGCTTCAGGTCATCGCCGAGCTGCGAGCAGCCAAAGGGGTGGGGAAAGGCGTGGACGCCATCGATGCCCGAGCCGGGCGTGGCGAGTTCGGCGTGGGCGGCGGCGGCGATTTTTTCGGAGGCGATGTTCACGCAGCCGACGGTGTTCACGATCCAGATCTCGTTGCGCGTGGCGGCGCGGCCGTCGGGGCGACGGTAGCCGAGAAAAGTGTCGAGCGAGCGGTCGCGGGCGGAGGCCGGGACGGGGCGCGGTTTAACGAGCTCGGTGAAGCGCAGGTCGGAGAGTTTTTCGGGGAGGTTGCCGCGGACGTTGTGGCCGTGGACGTGCGCGCCGGCGGCGATAGGGGCGGTCGCGACGCCGATGGGGTAGCCGTATTTGACGACGGGTTCGCCGGCGGCGATGGGGCGGAGGGCGAGCTTGTGGCCGCCGGGGATGGGCTCGGTGGCGGCGACGCTTTCGAAGATGGCGCCCGGCCCGGCGGCGCGGAGCGCGACGGCGACGTTGTCCGAGGGGTGGATGCGGAGGAAGAGCGGGGCGGCCATGGCTACGGCTAGAACGATAGCCTAAGCCGCGAGGATCCGGATACGGGCAACTTGGCGGGAACGCGCCATATTTTGGCGGAGCGCGCCCGCGGACAGTTAACGAAGACTATCGGGCGCCGCGTTTGATGCGGCCCTCGGGAGCGTTTGGCTTGGCGTCGGCGCCGAAGCTTTCCGCCTCGGCGAAATCGATCGTGACGGTTCCGGACGCGACCACGAGCCGCAGCGTGTGCGGGCCAGGCTTGAGCCCGTAGGCGCTGAAGAGCGAATTGCGGCTTTGCGTGACCCGGGCGGAGGTGTCGATGGAGGCGCGGAGTTCGCCGTCGATGAAGACGTCGGCTTTTCCGCCCGCCTTTTCCTTGACTCCCACGAGGCTTACGCGGGTGCGTTGGAAGGAGAACTCGACGCGGGCCCCGGCCTTGTTGGCGCTATGCTTGGTGCGGTTTAGCTCGATGAAGTTGTCGTTCTTCTTGAGCTTCCAGTCGTCGGCGGAAAACGAGAACACGGCGGAGTCGCCGTCGTCGGCTTGCCGCACGAAAGCCGGGACGCCGCGTTTGATCGGATCGATCCGGAAGTCGCGGAAGAGCACCTGCGGCCAGGCGTCGTCGCGGGTGGTGTCGGTCGCGAGGGCGACGTTGCCGGAGGAGAAGCTGTCGTCCGACACGGTCGCGACCTGCGCGCCGTCCACGTAGGCGGTGATCGTCGTGTCGTGCACAGCGAGTTTCACGTTGTGCCACTTGGCGTTGTCGTAGGCGGAGACCATGCCGGAGGAGAGCTGCGTCACGGTGGCGCCGGTGGATTTTTTCAGGAGCCATTTTCCCGCGCCGTCGAGCAGCAGGGTGTAGCCCTCGGGCTGCGTTTTGGCGGGGGCCATCGGATCGAGCCAGGTGAGCCGGGCGACCAGTCCGGCGGAGGCCGAGGCATCGGGGATCTTGACGTCGGCGCTTACCTGGTAGCTGGCCAGGTTTCCCGGGCCCATGAGGGTGAAGGGAGGCTGGTTGTTGCCATTCCACCAACGGACGGGGACGGTGGAAATCACCTGTTTCAGGGCGCGGCCACCCGCGCCGTCGTCGGCGATCTCGAAGGCTCCGTTCTGGTCGTGGAAATACCGCGGCTGCGTCCCGACAGCGTAGTCGGAGAAGGCGTCGGCGTAAGGCAGCGCGAGATCCTTGGGCGGCGGGACGGCGCGCGAAGGCTTTCCCTTTCGCTGGCCCGTTGTAGTGGTGAGGGAATACACGGACTGGGCCGGCACCGTGACGCTGAAGGCGCCGTTTTGCGGGGTGATCGCGGCTTGGCGGACGAACTGGGTGTTTTCATCGCTCGTCCAGACGGAGAGCGGGGCGTTCGAGAGGTGGGCGGTGTTGAAGGTGTAGGAGACGTCCTTCTTGCCGGCGTTGACGATGACGACGCTGTAGTGGTCGGAGCTCGGGTCCTTGAAGGAGACGTAGGCGTTGTCGCCGTCCACGACGCCGGAGCCAGTTTCAAGGATGCGCCAGCCGACGTCGGCGAACTGGGTGAACTGCGCCGTGAGCCAGAGGTCGCGGTGGATCTCGAAGTGGCCCGACCAAGGCGTGTTCGCGGTCAGGATGCCCTTGTGCTGGTAGCGGATGTTTTCGCCGACGCAGTCGAGCGCGGGCTGGTAGAGCCACATGTCCTGCTTGCCGGTGGAGAAGGCGGTGGCGATGCGGCGGGCGACCCAGATGCCGCGGTCCCAGTCGACCATGCCGGTGTCGCTCTCGGTATTGAGGAGAGGCAGCCCGGATTTTTTGGCCTCGGGGCTGCTGGCGTCCGTGTAGTGCGAGCTGATCGCGAAGACGGCGGCCTTCAGCGCGGGGTCGGCGTTGATCGCGGGCGCGGCGCCCCAGCGCTTCTCGATGTCGTCCGCGATGACGATCTTCGACTTGTGGCCGCCGGCGTCGAGGGCGGGCTTGAAGGTCTCCTTGATGAACTTGCCCAGCGCGGGCTTGTAGTCGGCCTCGTTGATGCCCGGGCCGATGAAGTCCACGGGCGTGCCGTTGGCGATCATGAGGTCGAGGTAAAAGAGAAGATACTTCGAGCAGGCCGCGTCGTCCTTGACCCATGCGGGGGTGCCCCAGCGAAGGGCGGCGAATCGCATGGCGGGCTCCGGTCGGTGGATCGATTGGAGGCCATTCT
>CBIHRE010000373.1:0-5457 GCA_966212385.1 uncultured Akkermansia sp.
CGCTCGCCGAGCTCGGCGATCCGCAGCTCGTGCTCCACGAGCCGGCGCCCTTCGACCACGCCACCTTTGCGTCTCTGATCAGCCTGGCCGACCTCGCGCTGGGGCTGCCCGGCCCCGCGGCCTCTCTTGCGCTCGAGGCGGGCGTCCCGCTGCTCGCGCTCGCCGACGAATCCTCGGCCGCATCGCTCCGGACCGCCGGCCTGGATAAGGCGGTGTATGCCGACGATGCCGCCCGTCTCTCCGACGTATCCCGCCTGCTGGGCGACGCCGAAGCCCGGGCATGGTTGCGCGCTCGTTTCGCCGAATCCGCCGCCGTCCTGCCCCGCTTCGCCGACACCTACGCGCTCGCCGCTGACTTCACCGAACTGCTTGAAGCGGCCTGGGACCAACTTTGCACCGAAGGTCACGGTCGCTTCCGCCGCCAGCGCCAGCCGATGCGCGTCGCCTCGCCGCATTCGTTGCACCCGGGCGACCTCCACGCCGAGGCGCTAGCGCTGCTCGCCGCCGGCAGGCCGGAGCGCGCGGTGCCCTGCCTGCTTTCCGCCATCCAGCGCGTCGGCGCCGGCGCCGCCCTTTGGTTCGATCTCGCCCGCGCCTACCACGCGGCCGGGCAGCCCGGCCCCGCGGTCGAAAGCCTCGAAGCGAGCCTGCGTCTCGACGAAGGCAACGCCGCCGCCTGGCGCCTCCTTTGCGAGCTCGCCGCCGACGCCGGCAACCTCGACCTCGCCCGCGAGGCCTTCGACCTCGCCGCCGGCATCGCCGCCGAACACCCCGACCTCGCCGGCCTCCGCTCCCGCATCGCCTGAGACCCCGCTCCAAGACGCCAGCCATCCAGCCAACCGCCCCCATGCACTTCGACTACCTCATCGTCGGCGCCGGTTTCTCCGGCCTCACCCTCGCCGAACGCATCGTCAACGAACTCGGAGCCACCTGCCTAGTCGTCGACCGTCGCGCCCACATCGGCGGCAACGCCGCCGACGAATACGACGACCACGGCGTATTGATTCACAAATACGGCCCGCACTACTTCCGCACCGACAGCCAGCGCGTCCTGGACTACCTCTCGCGCTTCACCGCCTGGCGGCCCGTCAACTACCAGATCCTCTCCTGGACGAGGCAGCGTTATTGGAAATTTCCGGTCAACCTGAACACCTTCGAGCAAATGATCGGCCGCTCCGCCACCGAGGAGGAGTTCAAGGCCCACCTCGAAAAAGTCCGCGTCCCCATCGCCAACCCGCGCAACTCCGAGGAGGTCATCGTCTCGCAAATCGGCTGGGAGCTCTACGAACAGTTCTTCAAGGGCTACACGCAGAAGCAGTGGCGCAAATCACCCGCCGAGCTCGACGCCTCCGTCTGCGCCCGCATCCCCCTTCGCACCAACCGCGACGACGCCTACCTGCGTGAAAAATTCCAGGCGATCCCCATGGCCGGCTACACCCGCATGTTCGAACGCATGCTCGCCGCATCGCCCGGCGTGCGCGTCCTGCTGAAAACCGACTACCGCGAGGTCATGCGCCAGGTCAGCCACGGCCGGCTCATCCACACCGGCGCGATCGACGAATTCTACGACTACCGCCACGGCGTGCTCCCCTACCGCTCCCTCCGCTTCGAGGCCGAGAGCTTCACGCCCGAGCAGCTCAAGGAACGCGAATCCATTTCCGGCCACCCCGGCTTCTGGCAACCCGCGCTTCAGGTCAACTACCCCAACGAGTTCGATTTCACCCGCATCGTCGAGGTGAAGCACGCCACCGGCCAACTCTGCGCCAACACCACCATCGTGCGCGAGTATCCCGCCGACTACGTCCGCGGCGGCGAGGCCTACTACCCGGTGCCCACGCCCGAGGCGCGCAAGGCCTACGAAACCTACGCCGAGCTCTCCCGCCTCGAGCCGCGCACCTATTTCGCCGGCCGTCTCGCGACCTACAAATACCTCAACATGGACCAGATCGTCGACGCCGCCCTCGACCTCTTCTCCACCATTCGCGCCGACTGGATCGCCGACCTGGCCGCCCGTCGCTCCGCCGCCTGATCGTTTCCTCTCCCGCTCCCTGCTCCTCGCTCCCCGCCCCGCGCTCGCATGCAACCCGCGCCCGTCACCGTCGTCGTCCCGGTCCACAACGACGCTCCCACGCTCCTCGCCTGCGTTCGTGCCGTTCACTCGCTGACCGAACACCCCGACTGGCGTCTCCTCGTCGTCGACGACGGCTCCACCGACGGCGGCCCCGCCGCGTTGCGCGCCGAATATCCCGACCTCGAGATCCTCGCGCTCCCGGCCCGCGGCGGCGTCGCGCGCGCCCTGAACGCCGGCTTCGCCCACCCGCTCGCCGCCGGCCGCGACATCGTCCGCCTCCACGCCGACGTCGTCGTCGAAACCCCCGACTGGCTCCGGCTCCTCGCCTCCGTCGCCGATCAACACGCCGACGTCGGGGTGATCGGGGCGCGCCTTGTCTACCCCGATGGTCGCATCCAGTCCGAAGGCCGCTCGATCATCTCCGGACTCGGCCTGCATCCGCGCCACACGAACCTCCGGGCTTTCCTCGCCGACGGCCCCGCCGGTCCCGCCACCGAGGTCGACGCCGTCGCCGGCGCCCTCGCCTACTATCGCCGCGCCGCGCTCGACGCGGTCGGCGGCCTCGACGATCGCTACGGCCCCGTCTGGTTCGAGGACGATGACTTTTGCGTCGCCGCACGGCATCGCGGTTTTCGCGTGCTCGTTCAACCCGCCGTCCGCGCCGTCCACTATACGCGCTGCGCCGGCCCCGCTTTTCAGGCCAAGGTCGTCGGCTCCGAGAAAATCCTCGCGCAGGTCACGCACCAGTTGAAGCAAAGCGCCGCCCAGGTGCAGGCCGCCGAGTGGGAATCCAAATGGGGCTGGAATCTCCTCCACCCCGACACCAACGAGATCCGACGCATCCACGGCCACACCGCCATCACCTGGAAAATCGGCGAGGCGCTTCGTTACCGCCCCACGTCCGAGTTTCCCGTCGTCGACTGCGCGCTCGTCACCTGGAACTCGCTCAAGCTCCTCAAACGCACGCTCGAGACGCTCGCGCTCACCGACTATCCCGCCGATCGCCTCAAGGTCTACGTCGCCGACAACGGCTCCACCGACGGCACGCCCGCCTACCTCAAGGAGCTCGCCGCCACCTACCCCTTCCCGCTCCAGATCGTCTCGCTCCCGCTCAACACGGGCGTCGCGGCCGGAATAAACGCCGCCATCCTCGCCGGCTCCGGAGAACTCGTCGCCCGCCTCGACGACGACATCTCGCTCACGCCCGATTGGCTCAAGGTCTTTGTCGAGGACCTGCGCAACCGCCCCTTCGCCGGCTGCGTCGCCACCAAGACCGTCAACGACACCCCCGCTCGCACGCTCCAGTGGGCCTGCCCCCACAGTTATCCCAACGGCTACAACTACCGCGATGAGATCGACCTCGGCCAGGCCGACTACATCGCCCGCGTCGCCGCGATCCACGGCTGCTGCATCCTCTACCGTCGCGACACCTTCAAGCGCTGTGGCTACTTCGACATCCGCTACAGCCCCACCCAATACGACGACATCGACCACAACTTCGCCCTCATCCAGGCCGGCTACGAGGTGCTCTACGACGGCCGCACCCACGTCGTGCACAAGATCAGCACCGGACTCGACCGTTCCTTCGCCGGCATGGCCAGCGCCGCCGCCAACGGCTCGAAAATGTATGGCAAATGGGGTCACGACGTCTTCGAGCGTATCGACACCGCCATTACCCTTTCCCGCGAGGGTCGCTACCTGCCCGACGACGGCGACACCTCCGCCTGGCTTGCCGCGGGTCCGCGGCCCGATGAGTTCCCGCGCGCGGTCCGCTCCCTCAGCCCCGGCCACCTCCAAATTTTGGAGGAGATCTATCAGCAGCTCGCCCCCGCCGACGGCCCCGAAAACGCCCTTCTCAAACTGGGCAAATCCTCGCTCAAGCGGGTCCGCCAGCTTGTGGACAAGGGCTTCTTCATGGACGCCCTCGACGTCGCGCTCTCGGCGGCGAACTTTCTGCCCTCCCGCCCGGAAGTCTACGTCGCCCTTTCCGCCTGCTACCACCGCCTCGGCTACCTCGACCAGGCCCACGCCGCGGCCCGCCGCGGCCTGCACCTCGCCCCCGAGCACGCCGAGCTCCTCGAACTTGCCTCCCGCCCCGCCGCCACTCCTCCTGAGCGCGGCTCCGCCGCCCCGCGCGATTTTCCGCCGGTCGAGATCGTCTGTTCCGAGGACCGCCCCTTGCGCGTCCTCATGGTCAACGCGTTCCAGCCGCGCCTGCCTGACGACGACTTGCCGCTGATGCGCCTGCTCGGCACGTCGCTCGCCGACCAAGGCGTCGAAGTCCGGTTCGCGCTCACCGCGCGCCCCGACCCACGCGGTTTCGACCTCGTCCACGTCTGGAACACCGCCTTCCCCTTCCAGACGCTCTCGCAACTGAACGCCATCCGTGTCGCCGCGCCCGAGGTCCCCGTTTGCCTCACGCCGCTCTTTACCGACCCGCGCGAGGCCGGCTGGGCCGCCTGCTCGCTCGGAGCCATCTTCCCGAACGGCTCCGCCGACGCGCAGACCGAGGCTCGTCTCCGAGCCTTCGCTCGCGGCGTAAATCCCGTCAGCGGCGAAGCGCGCCCCGGGCCGCGCAGCGTGCATCTCACTCGCAAACCCCACGAAGCCGCCCAGGCGCGTCTCGTTCAACTCATCGACCACCTGCTTCCCGCCAGCAACGCCGAGCTGGCCGATCTCCGCCGGGAATCGGGTGCCGCCGCCGGGCATTCGGTGCTTCCATTACCCGTCGACACCTCCCGCCTGCTCTCCGCCACGCCCGAGTGGTTCCACGCCCACTACCCGGCGCGCGACTTCATCCTCTGCGTGGGCGAGCTCGCGCCGCAGAAAAACCAGATTCTTCTGCTCCAGGCGCTGCGCGGCACCGGCCTGCCCTTGGTGCTGGTCGGCCATCATCGTAACAGCGACTACGTCGAGCTCTGCCTGCGCAACGCCGCTCCCGAGACGATCTTCATCGAGCACCTCGAGCCCGATCAACTCGCCTCGGCCTACCGGGCCGCGCGCGTGCACGTCTCGCCGTCCTTCCAAGACTGCCGCTTCCAAAGTTCCGTCGAGGCCGCCGTCGCGGGCTGCAGCATCGTCGCGGCGCGCCGACCCGCGGAGCAGGAATACTTTGGCGACAACGCCGTTTACTGCGATCCCGCCGACTTCACGTCGATCCGCAACGCCGTCGTCACCGCGCACCGTGCGCATCCTCTCGTCTCCGAACGGCGTCGGGCCCTCTCCGCGCAACTCGCCGCGCGTTGCGACGCCTCGGTCGTCGCCCGTGGACTGCACGAGACCTATCTCCGGATCTTGGGACGCGAAACAGCCGCCTCACGCGACACCGAATCCGCCGCCGCCCTGCTTTCTTCCCGATGAGCGACACCCGCCCCATCGTCGTCCTC
>CBIHRE010000374.1:0-5452 GCA_966212385.1 uncultured Akkermansia sp.
GCGCGGTTGTCGCGGCGGCGCGCTCGATCCAGAGATCCGCGGGCGGGTCGTTGGCGAGGGGGAGGCGGCCGGCGAGGATGGGGAGCGCGGGCGGATTTGAAATTTGAGATTTGAGAGCCGAGGCGAAGGGAGCGGCCCAATCGACTGCGGGGACGATGGCGAGTGTGGAGGCGGGTTGGGTGACGCCGTGGAGGGTGGACTTGGGGGCCTTCAGGGTGAAGGCGCCGTCGGCGGCGAGGGAGAAGGACTGGTCCTTGGCGTTGGCGGGGGAGAACTGGAAGTATTCGCCGATGGGGACTTTTTCGGTGCCGATGTCGCCATCGCGTTTGCCGCGCTGGCCGCTGGCTCCGCCGTAGGCCCAGCCGAGGGTGACGGGCTTGGCGAGACCGCGGGCGGTGACGCGGACGACGAGACCCTCGCGCTCGGCGCAGGGGATGGAGTCCACGACGAGCGCGGCGTCGGCGCCGAGGGCAGGGTCGCTGATTTCGTGGCGCATGGCGCCAGGGCGATAGCGGGAGACGAGATGGGCGGCGTCGTGGAGCCAGCGCACGGAGCCGTCGGCGGCGACGAGGCCGAGGCGGAGATTGCCGCCGCGACCGGGGAGGTAGAGCGACCACTCGGGGCGGTCGCCGGCGTCGACGCGGAAGGCGGTGTTGGTGCCGTAGAGGGGGCGGTTGAAAAACTCGCGACCGTTCTCGATGACGAAGTCGCCGTGATCGGGGACGTAGCGGAGGGGGCGTTCGAGTTCACGCGCGACCTCGGGGGCGAAGCCGCCATTGGCGGGTTCGGGCGGCGGGACGGCGGCCTCGCCGGCGGTCTGGGCGCGGAGAGGGGGCTGGCCGAGGGCGAGGAGGAGGGCGGCGGTGGCCGTGGCGAAGGAGGCGGGGCGGCGGCGGGCGAGCATGGGGGACGGGGCAGGCATGGGCGCGGGAAAACAGGGTCGCGGGGGAGACGCGATGGGGCGAGCCCCATCAAGCTGGGCGCGGCGCGTGGCGGGTGGGCATCCGAATGTGCTCGGACAGTATGAACAGCTTCGGGGGGGGCGAGATGCGGGGCTCGGCGGTGAGTATCGAGAGTCTCGGCGATGAGTATCGAGAGTTTGGGCGGAGAGTTGTGGAGACTCGCGGGTGAGATGCGGAGACTGACGAGTGAGTATGCGGAGTCTCGCGGCTGAGTATGTGGAGTCTCGCGGGTGAGTGTGCGGAGACTCGCGGTCGAGGCCGGGGCTCGGAAAACGAGGATGGGAAGCCTCACGATTGAGGGTCCGGATACTGGCGGTTGAGTGTTCGGATGCTGACGGTTGAGGATGGAGAGCCTCGCGGTTGAGGCTCGGAATGCCGGGCGTGAGGCCCCTGATACTCACAGTTGAGGATCGTGATACTGGCGGGTGAGGATCGGGATACTCACGGGTGAGGATCGGGATACCCACGGGCGAGTATACTGATACTGATGGATGAGGATGAAAACTATCTAGATCGGAGGGACTTGTGTGCTTTTTACGCCTCGGTGACGGCGTGAAGTCATCTCCGCGTGGGGGCTGGGAGCGGGGGCGACGTTTTGGGCCGAGGAGTATCCGGGGCGGGGTGTGCCGAGGCGGGCGCGGTAGTGGATGCGGAGGCGCTCCATGTCGGGGTTTCTCGTGGCGAGGGCGAGGGACGGACGGATTGGCCGCAAAGAGGCGCAGAAGTCGCAAAAAGCGGGATCGGACGTGTCGGAACAGCCGGGGCTCTGTCGAGATAAGGGGGAGGCTCTGTCGAATTAGCCGGAGACTCTATCGGAGTAACCGGACGCTCTGTCGGAATAGCTCGGAACCATGTCGGAACAGTCCGAAGCTCTGTTGGGATATCCGGATGCACTATCAGAATAGCCCGGGGCACTATCGGGATAGCCTGACGCGCTATCGGGATAACCCAAGGTGATATCGGAACAGCCCGGAGCTTAGTCGGACCAGCCGGAGACGCTATCGGATGAGCCGGGAGCTTAGTCGAACGAGCCGAGCGCTTCGTTGGATTAGCCGGATGCCTTGTCGGGAATACGGGAAGTCTTATCGGACGAGCCCGGAACGGTGTCGGGTCAGCTTGGAGTCTAGTCGGGATAGCTTGGCGCTTTGTCGGCATACCCGGGCGCTGTAGCGGGTGCTGCGCAAAAATCCTCAAACAACGCTCCGGCCCCTTCCAACTGCCACTGTAGCGACTCGGTGATTGCCTGTGTATTTGAAACCGATACGAGGCCGAGCGCAGCATGAGTATCGAAACCCGGGGTCCAAGCGCGTATGATCAGCAATACCGCGCAACCATTTTGGTGATTTTGAGGGCATTGGCGGGCAAAGTATCTGTAACGCGGGCTGTGGTGGAAAAAGAAGGAGGAGAAGATGCGACAATTGAATTCAACCTCGCAAACGGCATATCTCGAGTGGAAGTGCAGGTCAAAACGGACAAGGGAGATTTTGATCTCTCGTCGCTAGCTGCGGCGGTGGCCCATTTTTCTCCACGCTCTGACAAATCCAGCCTACTTAGCCGCCTTTCCGCCGATGACCGCAGTTGCCTAATCCTCGTCGTGGAAGCTCGGGCGAAGGACGAAACACGTGGGTTACTAGCATCAACCAGAGAACTGCCGTCACTTCACAGTTCGCCACCGTTGAGCCCTACAGGAATTTAAACTCTGGCGCAACGGCTTGAGGAGGTCTACGCGAGGGAGTCGAAACCATTAGGAATGGCACGTGCCCGAGCCTGCACTCTTCTCGCCACGGAACTTAGAACGGGCGGCCGTTTTGTCCAAGCGTTGGATCGAATCTTCGTATGGGAGCAATGCAACGACTACCGCTTGCGCGAAGAGATCGTAGCCGGGCTGATGCTGCACCCGTTCCGAGTGCCACGCGCCGAAGCAGACATAGCTTTGGCACAACTCACCGATCATATTCGGATGGCTCGCAACAATCGTGGCGATGCACTGCCGAGCGTCATCACGACGTTGGAAAAGCACCGCGGAACTCGGCTGCGCAGGAATTCGACTTTTTATTTAGCCAGACCCGCCGAAGATATTATTGCACAGCGTCTACAAGAGACGGGGGGCCTCGCCCTGACCGGCCACTCGAAATCCGGAAAATCCAGCTTCGCCTCGGATCGGCTAGATCGGCTGCAATCTGAAGGATGGCGCTGCGAGGTTTTCCATGATGAACCCGCAGCGCTGCGCTTTCTCCATGTGGCTGACGAGCAAAACCGGGCCTGCCTTCTGGATGATCCGCTGGAAAATGTTCAGCCGGAGAACTTAGCATGGCACTTAAGCAAGCTAAGGGAGGCTGGTGAATGCTGCGGCCCTGCGCGATGCCTCTTTGTGACGGCACGCCTCGAAACACTGTGGCCGTGTCAGCCCGGCTATATTCGGGCGCCTGTGCGCCACCGCTGATCGTCCGCAACGCCAAGCCCTCTTTACGGGATTGATAACCGTTGCCGTGCATGCAACGCGTGCTGAACTCACGGTGTGCTGGAATCTATTGCATGACGCGTGCTCCAACGAAGAGCGCGAGCATTTCGCTGACGTTCTCGCGGAACATATCGAGGCGCTAGATATTGCTCATTCGCCTTTGGGGCGACTGGGGCTCAGATGGTCCGAAATGCTCGAGAAGCGCCTCCCGTGCGATCACCTCTTAATGAGGCTCATCACGGCAGGTCGAAAGCTGAAAATGCCATTCGCCGATTTTCTTCCGACGGTGGAGACCATCTATCAAAAGGCTCCTCCGCGCGTTGTCTCGATACACGACATCGTTTTAGCCGAGTTAGACCCAACCGGAGAAAATAATTCCGAATTAAGCCGTCTAGTAGTTGAATTACGACATCAAGCATTTAACAGAAGCCGAGCTAGCGACGACGCCTTCCCTCGGCCACAATGCGATTTAAACGGTTGGGTTTAATGCACGCGCTTGTGATGCGGCCCGAAAATGAGGTCAGGCCGCTTTGTGAATTATGCCTTACGCTACGCGCATGGCTATTTAGCCTTCGTGCATGCTCTCGGGAGACCAGAACGAATCCGAATCCGCAGATGAACGCGTTGGCCGGAAATAAAGAGACCGGACGCCTACCCCTAGGCGTCCGGTCATTGCTTTCTTAGTTACCCCAAAAAACCTCTGAATTAACAGAGGAACGTGAGGAGATTCAGACGGGAGGCGGTGGGCGGCAAGGGACAAACTGCCATCTACGCGTAACCACGGGAGAGGGGGCCCGGCAAGAAGACGGACGAAACGGCTCCGCTGTTCCGCTACGTCGGGGTGCGGGGCTACGGTCAACAACGGGCGCTTAGTTTGGCTTCGCTTGGGACGGGGCGGGAGCCGACAAGGTGGGTATGACCCCGCTGACGAAGGCCGTTGTTCGGCTGTGCTCCTTCCTCGTGTTGTTTTTGAGCGTCGGCCTTGGACGCGGGCTGGCCGAGGACCGGGTGGAGATCGATCTTTCCGGGGCGGGGTGGGTTCTCTGGCTCGATAAGGATGCGAGCTGGAAAAAGGATCCGTTGTTTTTTCCGGTGCCGGCGTTGGAAACGCTGCCGGTCAATCCGCCGACCGGGGGCTGGGATGCGCTGGCGGCGGCGAAGACCGTGCCGGTGTCGGTGCCGGGCACGGTGGAGGAGTATCTTCAGACCGTGGCGGGGCCGGACGGAGATATTGTCGGCGTGAGCTGGTGGGTTCGGAAGATAGAGCTGCCAGCCGCAGCGTCGCCGCGTCGCGTGCTGCTGCGTTTCGAGTCGATGCGGCAGCGCGCGGAGGTGTTCGTGAACCGCCGGCTGGTCGGCTACGATGTGGTGGGCAACAGTCCGGTGGAGGTGGATATCACCGACGCGGCCGGCTCCGGCCGAAGCTGCGAGCTGGCGGTGCGCATCACCGATCCCGCGGGCAATTTCGACTGGCGCGATTCGTCGGCGATGCGCTGGGGCGAGTATTCGCTGCCGATGAGCCATGGCTTCGGCGGCATCACGGGGCGGGTGCGGCTCGTCGTCTGCGATCCGGTTTACGTGGACGATCTTCAGGTGCAGAACACGCCGGAGATCACGACGGTCCGGGCCACGGCGACGATTCGCAACCAGACCGGCGTCGCCCAGCGGCGCGACGTGCTACTGCGTGTTTTCGAGCGGGGGGCACCGGGGCGGGAGGTTTTCCGGACTTTGCTGAAGGACGTGGAGCTGGCGCCGGGCGAGACGGAGGTGCCGGTGAAAATCGCGGCGCCCGAGGCTCGGCGCTGGGGTCTCGAGAACCCCGTGCTGCATGTGTGCGAGGCCCGGCTTTTGGCCGGCGACACGGTCGTGGATTCCGAGCGGCGCACTTTTGGCTTTCGCTGGTTCGCGGCAGAAAATGTCGGCGACGACGCGGTCTTCCGGCTCAACGGAAAACGCATCGTGCTGCGCACCGCCATCAGTTGGGGCTTTTGGCCGGTGAACGGCATTTATCCGACGGCGGAGCTGGCGG
>CBIHRE010000375.1:0-5445 GCA_966212385.1 uncultured Akkermansia sp.
GACGACGAGGAATCGATCCTGCAGGTCGGCAACATCATGTTGTCGCAGCTCGGCTATCGCGTGGAGGCCGGCTCCGACAGCTCGGCGATGTTGGAGCGTCTGCGCGGCCGCCTGCACGAGGTCGATCTCGTGGTGAGCGACGTGGCCATGCCCGGCATGAGCGGCCCCGAGCTGGCGGGGCACCTGAGCAAGCTGCGTCCCGGCATTCCGATCATTCTCATGACCGGCTATGACGCGACGCTCACCTTGGATCGCCTGCGGAAGATCGGCGTGCGCGAGGTGTTGGCGAAGCCCTTCTCGGTGCGCGAGCTGGCGACGGCGGTCCGTCGCGTGCTCGATCAGGAAGCGTCGGGCAAGGGCTGACCGACGCGGGGCGGTTTTCTTCAGGGCAGCTCGACGCGAACGCGGTAAAACACCTTGGGCGAGGGAGGTTCGGAGTCGGTGAAGATCACGACGTCGTCGTTCGCCAAGGGGCCGGCGGAGTCGGTTTGCGTCCAGCTGTCGGGCTCCAGGGTGGTTGAGCGCTCGAGCAGGTAGCGGCGTCCTTGTTTGCCGGATACGGTGATTTCGAGACCGCTTCCGGACGCGGCCGGCTGGATGCCGCCGACCGAGAAATAATCGGACGGGCTCGCGGGGCCGGTGCCGGCGACGTATTCCTGCAGATTGCTCTGGCCGTCGCCGTCGGCGTCGCCCGCGGCGTTCTGGCTGGCGGTGTCGCCGAAGTGGGCGGTTTCCCAGGCGTCGGGCAGGCCGTCGTTGTCGGCGTCGGGAATGATCGCGGGCGCCACGGAAAATTCGATCACGTGGAGCGGCGTGCCGACGGCGGTGGTGACCGCGCTGTCTTCCTGGACAAAGACCGAGAGGATGTTGTCCCGCTCGAGGCGCGCTTGGTCGAGCTGGGGTTCGCCGTTGAACTTGGTCGTCGAGATGTAGGCGACTTTCCAGTCGGTGTAGGAGGAGAGCTTCGAGGCGGTGGCGACGGCGAGGTAGCCGCCGCGGTAGCCGGGGAACACCTGGCTGCGGTCGGTGTAGGTGAGGAAGACCGCGTAAAGGTTGCCTTGCGCGTCGTAGCCGAGGGCGGGACGGGAACCGACGGGAGCGATGTCGGGCGGGATGCGGCGCTGGTTCCAGCGGTTGGTGGCTGGGTCGCGGAAGTAGTGGTAGTAGGCGGTGCCGATGATGGAGAAGTTGGCGGTGGTGAGGGCCGGGTATTCGTAGCCCGGGTCCTCGCGGCGGTGGAGCATCATCATGTGCACGCGTCCGTCGGGGGTGACGCACTGGGTCTGCTGATTGATCATCAGCTGCTGCATGTCCTTTCGTTTAACCAGTATGCCGGGCGAGGTGAGGCTGATACGCTGACCCAGCGAGGTGTCGGCGACGAGCGTCCCGGAGTTGTTGCGCCAGGTGACGCCGAAGTCGGTGCTGTAGGCGTAGCAGATGTCGTGGTTGGAGGTGCCGGCGCCTTCGCGGTAGGTCCAGGTGATGTGCATGGTCCCGTCGGGGCCGAAATCGAGGCCGTTGAGGTAGGCGTTGCGGCTGGTGCTGGTGGCGCTTTCGACGTAGGTGCCGACGCGGGAATCGAATTGCACGGGCGTGCTCCAGGATCCGGCGGCGCCGTTGTAGACGCTGAGGAAATTGTCGCCGTCGCCCGAGGCGCCGTAGCGCCATTGGAAGACGAGTTTTCCGTCCGGCGCGTTGATGAAGAGCGGGTAGGTGACGACGGTCACGGTCTGGCCGGCGGAGACGAGCCAGTTCTGCTCGGCGTTGAGCATGGCGGCGCCCCAGGCGGCTTTGTTGTTCGTGCAAAGCCCGGCGACCGAGCGGCGGTAGCGGAGCGTGTGGCCGTGGTGGTCCCAAGCCATGTGAAGGGTGCCGTCGGTGGGGCAGATGCCGAGCGTGATGACGTTGTGGGCGTCGCCCCCGACGCCGTTCACAAAGGTGGAGCCGGTGTTGATGGTTTCCCAAGCGCCGGGCGTCTCGCCGTCGATGGGGCGGCGGGCGAGGAAGACAGTGAGCGTCGTGTTGTCATACCACGCGGTGTATTGGTAGCCGTCGTGGGAGAGCAGGATCTGGCTCTGGTAGGCGATGCCGTTGATGGCGCGACCGTAGGTGGCTCCGCTGGCGAAGAGCCGGGCGTTGGTGCTCAGGGAGGAGTCGCGGACGAGCGTGGCGGAGGGCGGCGTCCAGACGGGCTTGGCGGCGGCGGCGATGGGGGAGGTGCCGGCGAGTTGTTCGGCGTGGTTGGTAGAGCCGTCGGCGTCGTTGTCGTCGTGGCCGGAGAAGGAGAGGGTGCCGAAGCGGGCGAGTTCCCACAGGTCGGGGAGCCCGTCGCCGTCGATGTCGGTGGGGATAGACCAGGCGTCGGTCGGCTTGCTGCGGGCGGCGTATTCCTCGGCGTTGGTGTAGCCGTCGGCGTCCGGGTCGCCGGCGCCGGCCTGGGCGGCGAGGGCGCCGAAGTAGGTGATTTCCCACGGATCGACGAGGCCGTCGGAGTCGGCGTCGGGGAAGGAGGAGGCTGAGCGAGGGTCGGTGCCGGCGGCGAATTCCTGGGCGTTGGTGGCGAGATCGCCGTCAGGATCTCCTGCGCCGTCCTGTGCGGCGATGGTATCGAAGTGCAGGATCTCCCAGGCGTCGTCGAGGCCGTCGCCGTCGGTGTCGTTGGGATTGGCGAAGAAGAAGCTGGAGGCGGAGCGGGCGATGTTGGAGACGCGGACCTCGTCGATCTTGCACTGGGCGCCTTCGCCGCCGACGCCGCGGTTTTCGTTGCCGATGACGAGGGGGCCGGTGATGGAGCCGGCGCCGGTCAGGCTGAGCGTTTGATCCGAGCCGAGCTGGTTGGCGGCGCTGGCGCCGGAGTCGAGTCGGGTCCAGTAGAAGCGGCAGTTGGCGCCGTCGTAGACGAAGGCGACGTGATACCACTGGCCGGCGGCGATGGCGTGCGCCCCGCTGGTGGGGATGGCGGACGAGAATTTCTGCGCGCCGGAGACCCCGATCATGTTGAACTCGAGCAGGCCGGCGGAGGTGATGCGGAATTGAAAGCCGCGGCTGGTCGCGCTCGAGTCGGTGCAGAGGATCTCGCGATTGGCGGAGGGGAGGGCGTTGGGGCAGACGAGGGCCTCGAGGGTGAATGGGTTGGCGCCGCCGATGCCGAGGGTGGAGAGTGCGATGGCGTCGGTGGTTTCGCCGTTGTAGGCGTTGTTTCCGTTGCCGTCGTAAGCGGCGCCGAGGTTGGTCGCGGTGCCGAGGTCGATGCACTTGCCGAAGCCGGTGAAGCCGGCGGCGCCGAGAAGGCCGGTGTTGGCCGCGCCGGCGGAGCTGCTGAAGGTCCAGGCGTAGGCGTTGTTTTTGCCCGCGACCGCGTTGGCGGCGACGCCTCCGGACGTTTCGTCGAAATGGAAAAGCAGAACGGTGTTGGCGTCCGTCGCGTAGGGGGCCGGCGCGGCGTGGAGGGCGACGGCGGAGGCGGCGGCCAAGAGGGCGGAGAGCTTCGGAAGGCGAAGGCGACGAATCATGGTGTAACGATGGAACCGATACACATCGCCAAGGCTGGGCGGCGACGGGGCTCGGCGGATGCGGGGCGGAAGTTCACGCTATCGACCGCCGCGCCAGGGGTGAGGGCAAAAAGCACGTAGGTAGGTGTAGCGTAAACGAAACGCTTCCCGGGCGCGGTGATGTGCGGCGTCGGTCGATGGGAAAAAGAAAAGCCCCCGGCGGAAGGCCGGGGGCTCGGGGAGATGGGCGTCTCGCGGACGTGCTTCGGATCTTCCGCGTCCAGCGGCGTGCGCAGGGACGCGCACGCCCACCTGGACCGGAGGGGCTAAAGCGACGTGTGCTTGAATCAGGGCGCGGTGTAGGAGACGGAGAGGCGCAGGAAGCGGCGGACGCCGGCGGCGCTCAGATCGACGTTGTCGGTGTAGGTCGAGGTCGCGCCGACGGTGTTGGTGGAGCCGGTGGCGTTGGAGAAGCCGGAGCTCAGGTCGGCGCTTCCCTGCACGGTGTAGGTCAGACCGGCGTCGGCGGGGCTGCGGCGCGTGTAGGTGAGCGTGAGGACGTTGCCCGAGCGGGCGACGGTGATCGGGCTCGCGCCGGCGACCTTCGGATCGGAGCCGAGGGCGTATTCGAGGAGGTTGGCGAGGCCGTCGCCGTCGTAGTCCTCGGTGTCGCCGGCGAGAACGGCGCCGGTGTCGTCGTAGACGCCGAACTGGTCGAAGCGCCAGGTCTGGAGGGCGGTGTGGGCGGCGCCGGCGGTGGTGGTGAGGACGCCGGTGGTGGGGTTGAAGCTCAGGCTGGAGCCATCGATCGTGCCGGTCCAGACGCCCGCGGAGTTGGTGAGCGAGACCGGCGTCGGGGTGGCGGAGCTGGCGGCCGTGACGGACGAGAAGGCGCCCGAGCTGGTTCCGTTGATCTGGAAGAGCGTGTAGTTGCCGGCGGCGATGGCGGAACCGAAGGCGAGCTGGAGCGTGCCGCCCTGGGTGAAGGCGCCGCCGGTGTTGACGCCGTCGTGCTCGGTGCCGCGGACGAGACCATTGATCTCAAGGCGGGTGGTGGAGCCGGAGTTGAGGGTGAGCGCGCCGGAGGCGGTGAGCACGCCGACGGTGTCGCCCGGGGCGAGCGTGCCGTCGACGGTGATCGCGCCGGCGATGGTGCCGTTGCCGCCGAGGGTGCCGCCGGAGGCGACGGTGACGGCGTTGGCGGCGGTGGAGAGCGCGCCGTCCACGATCAGGGCGCCGGCGTTGACGATGGTGCCTCCGGTGTAGGTGTTGTTGCCGGAGAGAACGAGGGCGCCGGCGCCGACCTTTGACACCGCGACGGTGGTGTTGCCGCCGTTCGCGATGACGCCCGCGAAGGTCGTGTTCGTGCCGAGATTGCCGATCTTGAGGGTGGCGACGCCCTTGGCGCTGTTGCCGCCGCGAAGAAGCGAATTTGCGATGCCGGAGAGGGAGCCAAGCTCCAGCGTGTAGGCGGTGGTGGTGCTGCCGGTGTCGTAACCGGCGATCAGACCCTGCGAGCCGCCTTGGACGCTTGCGATGGTGTAGGCGGCGTTTTTGCTGGTCGCGGACGGGTTGTTGAAGGACGTCGAGACGGTCGAGCTGTTGTGGGTGAAAGAGCCGCTGAAGCCGCTCCAATCACCGGTCAAGGTGGCGCCGGTGCTGGTGACGGTGCCGGGGCCGGACACGACGTTTGAGATGGTTCCGGCCTGGGCGAGCGCGAGGGTGCCGGCGCTGTTCACCACGACGTTCGTGCCCGCGCCGCCGAGGTTGAGCGCGGTGGAGAGGCTGCCGCCGTTGATGGTGGTGCCGCCGGTGTAGGTGTTGGCGCCGGAGAGGGTGAGAACGCCCGCGCCGGTCTTGTTCACGGCGCCGGCGCCGGTGATGGCGTTGGCGTAGGTGTGGTTGCCGACGAGGTTGTAAGCGAGGGTGCCGTTGTTGGCGATGGCGGCGCTGT